>NZ_JABUTB010000001.1 GCF_021443865.1 Clostridium sp. | reverse complement strand
TTACATGAAGAAATACCTGCCAAGCTAATTAATAAAGCTAATAAATCTATAGTAATTTAATATAAGTAGCGAATATTAAAAATACTCTAAGTGGAAATTAAATCCCTTAGAGTATTTTTTAGATATAAAAAGAAATAGACATTAAATAATTAAATTACTCATTTATTGCTTCAATACCCTGTTCCTTAAGCTTTTTTAAATTATACTTCATAATTTTAAGTTCCTCTTCTGAATGACCTTTCCATTCAGTTAATTCACCAATTACCCTTAAGGGGAAGGCTGTACGATAAGAACGGGTAGGGTTTCCAGGGAATCTTTTATTAGTCAAATTAGGATCATCTTCAAAGTCACCAGTAGGTTCAACTATATATATTCTTTCATTGCCATCACCCATTGCTAGCTCTGCTCCCCATATAGCTGCATCTAAAGTTGCTGTCATATAAACAAAATTAGCTTTTTTCCCTTCACCATAATTAGATGAAAATCCTATATTAATTAAATCTCCTATTTTAAGATTAGATTTTGTTCCGTGATAAAAAGGTCCATTATCTAAAATTGTATTTGATTTAGAAGTTGTGAATTTGTTCTTTTCAATACTCATATAAATTCTCCTTTTTATTATATTTACATCATATTATCACAGCTAAAGGGGGGAATATAAGTCTATATTTTATGTTTTTTAAATGATATAATTAAGGTGGAAGGATAACTTTACTAGTAAGGGTAAGTTATCTTTTTTTAGTGATATAATATTTAACATATATTATATTGCTTTATTTTTTATAGAAAATAAAATTATATATAGTTTTTATATAAAATAAAAGATTAAGAAGGACTGTAGAATTATGAAGATAATAAATGTAGTTGCAGCTGTAATAAAAAAGGAAGATAAGATTTTTATAACTCGTAGAAGCTATGGAGAATTTAAGGATATGTGGGAATTTCCAGGTGGAAAGATAGAGTCTGGAGAAACTAAAGAAGAAGCATTAATACGTGAAATTAAGGAAGAGCTTGAGTTAGACATTAAAATTATAGAGTATATAACAACAGTAAATTATGATTATCCTGATTTTCATTTAAATATGGATTGCTTTATGTGTGAAATATGTGGTGGAAGTCTTAATTTAAATGCACATAATGATGCTAAATGGGCTTCATTAGAGGAATTATCATTACAAACTTGGGTTCCAGCAGATATTGATATAATTAATGAATTGTTAAAAAAATACTAGTATTAATGCTTCAATATTATATATTTAATTATAATAGCTATAAAATATAGCATATTTACATTTCTCTTTAAGTAGTATTTATTAAGTAGATATTTTAGGGGGAATGACTTTTGGGTAAATATGAAGGGGAAGGATTTAATATAAGTATAAGTAAGGAAATTAAAATTAAGGTAGATAGCCTAATTGCAAAGAATAAAGTTCTTGAAAAATATGAGAAAAGCCAGATTCTACTTTCAACTATAGGAATACTAGGAGCAATAGTATATTGTTTTGTTACAAGTAATTATAGTCTAATTGAAGTTTGGAAAAGATACGAATTCTATGGAGTTATAATTTTGGTTTTAATTTATAATAACATTATTGAAAAAAGGGTTAATATATTAAAAAAAGAAGTTAATAAAGAAAAGGCTAAAATAAAAGATAAAATGATTCTTAGAATATGTGATTGTAAGGATAATTGCTATTGTAAAGAAGAATTAAATGAATATATGAAGAAAAATGGTGTTGGAGTTATATAGTGATTAATATTATTTTAGTAAAAGAAATATGTAGAAATAAAGTTGGAAAAGATTTTATTTAAGTTGTATATTATTAAAAATATGGAATTGAATTGAAATTAAGGGTTGCATATCCTGATAATTTATATGAGAATAGAAAATATACTTTATTTTTTCAGGTCCAAGGATTGGTTTAGATTAAGGAAAAAGTAAATAAAACAAAATAGTAAATTATAATAAGATTTAATAATGCTAATTAATGGCTTAATTTGTTAAATTAGTATAGTTATCACATTAGCTGATTATATCTAGTTGTGATAACTTTTTTTATAAAGTTATATTTTTTGTGAAATTATATATTAGGAGGTAATAGAATGAAGAAGGTAATTTCAATAGGTGAAGCTTTAATAGATTTTATTCCACATGAAAAGGGAGTAGCCTTAAAGGATGTAAATAATTTTTCAAGAGTTGCTGGTGGAGCACCTCTTAATGTAGCAGCAGCAGTTGCAAAACTAGGTGGTAAATCACAAATGCTAACAAAGTTAGGCTTAGATGCCCCAGGGGACCATATATTGGAAACGGTTGAAGCTTTAGGAGTAGACACTTCAAAGGTTTTAAGAACTAAAGAAGCTAATACTGCATTAGCTTTTGTATCACTAAAAGAAAATGGGGAAAGAGATTTTTCATTTTATAGAAATCCAAGTGCAGATATGCTTTTAAATGAAGCTGAAATAGATGAAGAGGTATTTAAAGATGGTGGTATATTACATTTTTGTTCTGTAAGCTTAATAGAAGCCCCAATTAAATATGCTCACAAAAAGGCAATAGAATTTGCTAAAAAGTATAATTGTATAATTAGCTTTGATCCAAATGTTAGACTACCACTATGGGATAGTGAAGAGGCTTGTAGAGAAGCAATATTAGAATTTTTACCACTATCTAATATAGTTAAGATTAGTGATGAAGAATTAGAATTTATAACTGGTATATCAGATGAAAAGGAAGCATTGGAATCTCTATTTAAGGGAGATGTTGAATTAATAATATATACTAAGGGAACAAATGGAGCAGAATTTATAACAAAGAAAAGAAAAATATTCTCACCATCCTTTAATGTGGAGGCTCAAGATACTACAGGGGCAGGGGATTCCTTTATAGGTTCATTCTTATACCAAGTTGCAGAGGGAAATAATACTTTAGATACATTAATAAATCTAGCAGAGGAAAAAATAAATGAAATACTAACTTTTTCTAATGGAACCGCTGCATTAACAGTATGCAAAAAAGGAGCTATAGGAGCACTTCCAAATAAAGATGAAGTTTTAACATTAATAAAAGGGATATAAATATGTTAAAAGAAAACTATGATGCTAGAATTCAAGAGTACATTAAAAAACATTTAAAGGAAGTATTATTAATTTTATAGAATAAATTAAAAAATAAACTAAGAATAAATTTTCTTAGTTTATTTTTATACTAATTTAAAGATACTTAAATTATTTACTGTAATTTATTTACTGTAATTTATTTAAACATATAAATTACAGACTAGAGATTACATTTTTAAAATATTGGTTAAGGTGCAGAAATCTTAATTAAGCATAATATATAAGGACGAATTCTTAATAAGGAGAATAATCCAAGATGAAGGTTAACTTAAAGAAAATAACCTGTGATGATTTGCTATTAAATAAATTAGAGTTTTTCAAGATGTTTAATATTTATAAAACTATAGATTGTAAAGAACATATTTATGTAAAGAGATATTATAGAAATAAATGTCTTATATTTAAGGAAAGATTAAATTTAATTAAGGTAGAAGGAACTAGGCCAATAATAAATATAAATTATGTTAAGCTAATAGATACCATAGAAGGAACTACATTAGAAGGGAAGCACCATACTGGGAATAAGCTAATAATTATAGGTGAAATAGCCTTTACTTTAATTTGTTCCTATAGTTATTGCAATAAAGATAAATATAAACTTCAAAGTATAACCATGTCTTTTAGTACATCTATAATAATTCCAAAGGATATATGTATTAGAGAAGTAATGAATTTAAGATATCTTATAGAAGATTTTACTTTAGCATATTTAGAAGATGACAAAATAATAGTTAGTATAACACCAATATTGCAGTATGTGGACGAATATTGTAATATTTCCTAGGAAATAAGGTGATAAAATGTTTGTATTAAATATGTGTAGAGTAGACTATAAATATAAATTATCATCTTTAAGCCCAGTAATAACTAAAACAGTCTTAAGTAATATGGTATCTACTCAAATAATTAATGAGAAAATAAAGATAACTAAATTTGTAGATAAAGAAAAAGCAGGCTCTTTTGATTTATTAAAATACACTATTGAGATTGTTAATATAAGTGATGAAAGAGTGAATAATATATTCGTCCAAGATGATATACCTCAAGGGACATGCTTTCTTGAAAATTCACTAACCATAAATAATATAAAGAAGAGATGTGTAACTCCAGAAAAGGGATTTTATATAACAAAACTAAATATTAAAGAAAAAATAAAAATAACCTTTAAGGTTATAATATTAAAACCAAAATATCCATATATAAAAAATACTTCAAATATAGAATACGACTATATTTATAATATTGAAGAAGATCCAATTAGAAGACATAAAGAAAGTAATACAGTAAAAACAAAATACCAAGATAATTTATTTAAAGAAGTCCTACAAAGGAACACCATAAACTTATCTAGTGAAATAGATTGTATAACAAAAGTTCATTGCTTTCCTAAAATAACAGGAGTTAAACTAATAAATTGTTATATAAAAGGAAAATGTGGACTTTTAATTATGGGGAAAATAAATTGTTTTCTCTTTTGTAAATGTAATGGTAAGAAATATATTATAGAAGATACAGAAGGCTTTTCCATATGCATGTTAGTACCTATAGGGATATCCTATTTAAATAAAGTATATATAAAAATAAAAACAGAATCTATATGCACAAAGTTAATTAATAGAAATACAATAGCTATATACAACTCCTTTTTTATATTTTGTTAAGCCACTGATTATAGAGATAAAAATATAATTAGTGGCTTAAATTATTTTATAACAAACGTTAAGCAATGCACAATTGATAATGAGTAATGCACTTTAATTAATGCATAATTGATAATGCGTAATGCACAATTGCGGAAATAATTCTGACAAGCTGAATTATGAATTTATTCCTTAATTCTTTCATTTTTTTCATGCCAATTTTGCTTCAGTAAAGAGGCTCTTCATTGACTATTTCATTTTTTCATTTCAAAAAACTCAGAATGAGTTTTCACCCTAATTATGCATTGTGCATTACGCATTATGCATTATCAGTAAGGATCTATATTAGTAACAGTTCTTTCAGGATAAGGGCTAGTGTTTGATTTTGCAGTAACTATAAAATCGTATCTAGTTCCTAATGGTGAGCTAACAGGAATTGTAGTTACAAGCTTTATTACTTTTTCAGTATTAGGAGCTAAATTAGTCATTTGTGAGAGTGTTTTATTATAAAGAGTATTAGCAGGCACATCTTCTATTTTAATGTCATCAATATAAATGGAGTAAGGAATTGCTACCTTTTGTATTATTAAGCTAAAGTTATCGTAGCCACCTCCAGTATTTTTGAAGTAATTAAGGATATTAGCTGTATTACCAGGAGGGGTAACTATAAAGGAAGTAGATTCATTTATTGCGTATAAAGGATTAGGTTTTAATGAGACTCCAGGTTGTAGTAGGCAGGTTATTATATTGCTTTTTTCTCCACTATAAACTTTAGTAGTTGAAATATCATTGTAATAAGAAGTTGCAGTTCCTTGGGTGGTTATATTTACTCCTGATTTTAAGTTTGCCTTAGGCACTACTGTAAATAATATATATCCTGATTGAGAGGCTGATAACTGTGGGATAGTTATAATAATTTTGTTTAAGGATGAATTATAGATGGCAGTACATAAAATTGTAGAGTCTATTTTATAAAATAAGAAGTTACTATCTATAGGAATTTCTATAGTACCATTAAGAAGTTTAATTGCACTATTATTTTGGAAGTTTAGTTTAAATTGTAATATTGAGTTTGTGCTTATATTTGCAGTTTGAGTGTAAATTACTGAAGTAGTTATATCTGTTACACTTAAATTCATTAATAGGTTTGGATGATTTATGGTTACAGTTAAGCTTTTACTTATAGTTATAGAACTTCCTCCTGGTACTTGTGTGTATATACATTGAAGAGTATTACTTTGAGTGGAGGTAGTTGCATTTAAACTTTTATTTGCATTGCTAATTCTAGCTGTGAATATATAATTTATACTTTGTTCATTTACTCTTGCATCAACGGTACCTTCTTGTGGAAAGGTAACTACATTTGAAGATACTGTAGGGGTTATTTCTCTATTATTTCTATAACTAGGTCCTACATATATTTGGCCACCACTTGGCAAGTTATCTCTAAGAAATAAGCCATAGGCAATAGTACCTTTAGTAATAGTTGCTGTAAGGCTATAGGTTATTAATGAACCAACTTTAAATATATCAGGGAAGTTAGTTTTAGTAAGGGTAATAGCCAAAGAAGATATAGTTATAGAGGCACTTTTGTTTAAATTACTATATTGAAAGTTAGTACTATTGGGATTGTAAACTTGTGAATAAGGATTTGTATTAGTTGCTGTAGTAGTTATATTTACCCCAGGGGAAAGTACTGAAGTTATTTTCACATCATAGGAAAGGGTTAAAGAATTTCCAGGAGCTAATTTCTTTATATAAAAAGATATATTATTTCCTTGAAGTATAGGTGTATTAAAACTACCACTACCACTTACCCTTATGCTATTTTCATTAACTGTAAATAGAGCTGATAAGGTATCATTTACTGTAAAATCAAAGGCATCTGTTTCTGTATTTAAGTTATTTGAATTACTTATAGTAACTGTATAGCTATAGACTTCATTAGATTGTATAGCATTTTTGTTAGGTCCAGACACAGATTTAGTTAGGGTTAAATTTGGAGTTCCTATATTAAAATTAACTTGAGAACGACCACTATAACTGTATTTATCAGTATTTATTCCTTTTAATTTCATTAAGTTAGCATTTTCTGTAGAGGAGCCAAGAAAGGCAATAGGTGCTTTAAAATTAATAGTAAATAGTGAAAGTCCAAGTACATCTCCATAATAAAAATCCACACCATGAGGACTTATTAATTGAGGTGGAGTTAATGGGTTAATGCCTGTATATAAATAATTCAAGTTATTTATAGGATCTACTGATAATGGAAAAAAATCATCTATATAAATTTGTTTTTGAATAGCTTTTAAATTAGATGCATTATAAGTTAAAGTGTATTCTGCTAAATCCCCAGGTGCTAGAGTGTTAATATTTTTAGGGGTTCCATCTTTGTAATATCCCTTTATAAATTGTTTATTTATAGTAGCTATAGCTATAGAAGAGGAAACATTACTGATATCAGTTACATTATTTAGAGTTGATACTAAGGTTCCTAATATATCAGTATTAGCTATAAAGGAATCACCAGCAACTACTGGCATATTTAGCCCTGAATCATCAAGTTTATATCTATAAAAGCTATCAACTCTTGCACTAATAGTAACTGTTCTACTAGAATTTGTAGTGGCAAGAGGGAAATTATATACAAGATAAAAGCCTTTTAAAGTAGGATTATCTACTACAGAGGAAGGGGCAGGAGAACTAGAAATGTAGTATATTCCATCTGGGAGAAGATAATGTACAACAATATTTTGAATATTATAGTATTGTCCAACTTTATAAATATAGGTGTAGGTTACATTGGTTTGCACATCTACTGTAGACCTACTTATAGAGGTAGTTATTATTAAATCCATTGCCGTTAGGGTAAAACTGTAATAAGAATTAGCAGTTACAAGTGGGTCAGCAGAATCCAGATTAACAGACATATTAAGCTTAGTACCATGACTAATATTATTGCCTTGATTATCATTGTAGTTATTCCAAATGGCATAACTAAATATAACTGTAGTGTTACTACTAATTGAAAGATTAATATTTCCATAGAAAAGCTCAGTGTAAATCTTTCCATTAATACTAACCTTACTTATAGTTGGATTTGTGAATTTTGATGCATCTGTGCCTGAAGTTGTAACATTTCCTATAAATCTAATACCATCATCTAGTAGTATTCTTATATTTACTAAAGAGGAAACATTTGAATTATTATTAAATTTACAGGTAGCTGTATTTACTTGAGTATAATCTGCTAATAAGGTAGAGTAGCCAGCACCCTTCAATACCTTCCCAGATGTTGTAATAGTACCTGAAAATCTAGTTGCTATATAGCTCATATTTACATTTTCTATAATTACCTCATTACCTACATCATAAATTCCTCTAGGCATAGTATCTACTTGAACTGAAAGAGTTATATTAGAAAAATTATATCCAAAGGGAATTGTGGTTCCATTTTTAAATTTAGTGTTACATCTTAAAGTGATGCTAAATTTATAATTTACTTCAAGGGGAGCTAAATCCTTTATATTAACCCAAGAGTAAGTTGTACTATTATCAGCATTAGTTATACTTGAAGTCTGGGGAATACTAGCTGAACTTAGTATTAATCCATCAGGCAAATTAAGTTTAATACCTAAATTATATAATCTTTGTGTGGAGCTTAAATTAGATATATTTACATCAAAGGAAGAGGTATTTCCTATTATAATGGGTATATTTTGAGTGTTATCAATACTCAATTTGAGTATATTAGAGGCCATAATTATTTTCACTCCTTATATTTTTATACAATTTATAGATTGTATAAATTGCCTTCATAATTCCAATTGAAATGAGGAATTATAACATTTAGTTTTTTTATTTTAAGTACATCTATTGATTTTACTATTAATTAGAGAGAAATGCGTAATAAGTAAAATTACATAGATGTACTTTATTATATTCAGGTTTATAGTCTTATGACATGCATAAAAGTTAAATTTTGTAGTAAAGGTCTATCATAGGAACAAATGAATTTCATCTTTAATATATTAATAATAGGTTTTCATAATAAATTTTTATTAAATTATGTAAATTTGAAAGGAAGATAAAAAATATGGCAATAATGCAACGATTTTCAGCAGTTGATAAAGCAGTATTGATATCAACTGGAAATAGTTTAGTTGTATGTGGTAGTAGTACTGAACCTTTTGTAAATACTTCTGATTTAATTAAAGTAGATGGCACAGTAACTAGAGATTGGACACAGGCAGGAAGTAGTGCTAATTTAAATATTTTAGCTAATAGTACGATACTTTATGCAGAACTTCTTTGGTATTCCACAGTTTTTAGTAATGTAACTGGAACTTTAGATCTTAGAAGTATTCAAGATAATCCAATAACACTAACTACTTCTAAAGGAAGTTATCAAATTACTCCAGATAATACAGACACCTATGTAGGAGCTTCTGGAAGCATAGATAGGTATAGGTCAGCTAATGTAACTAACTATGTAAAAGATGCGATGGCAGGAAATTATACTGTATCTAATGTACCAATAAGTATTCCAGCCACTGGTTTAAGTAATTCAAGAGCTGGATGGTCTTTAACTGTAATATATAGAAATAATTTGTTAAGACCACAAAAGGTAATTTATAGCTCAGGAGTTATTGGGGCTACAGCTAATGCTCCACTTCAAGCAACAATTTCTGGATTTACCACAAGTTCAGATCCTAATTTCTTAAATGGAAGTATAACTATAGTAGCTGCAAATGGTACTCCTCTAAATGGAAATGAAGTATTTTCTATTGGACCTTCTTTTGCACAATTAAGTAATGTGGGTAATCCAGTCTATACACCAAATCCTAACCCAGGTACAGCTCCAAACAATCCAGGAAATAGCTTTTTCTCAGCAGCTATAAATGTAGCAGATCCCCTTAATAATAGTAATGGATTATTGAATATTAATGGTACTAATGGAGTTAATAATAATGATGGATTTGTTCCTATTCAAAAGATAGGAGCAAGAAATAAATGGGATATTACAAATGTAAATATATCTAATACTTTAGTAACTAATCAAACTTTAGTTGCAGGGCAATTAACTACTGCTGGAACTGGAGATGGTATTCAGCTAGTGGTAGTAGGTTCTCAAGTTTCTGCAAAGGCACCAAATATAATAGCGACCTTAGAAGCTTATGATATAGATAATGACTCTGAATATAATGTAGAAGTTGGAGAACCACAAGTTTATGCAATAAAAATAAGAAATGATGGAGATGAAGATGCCAATAATGTAATAGTATCTGCAGTATTAAATTCATCATCTTCTTTTATACCAGGATCAGTTACTATAAATGGAGTATCTAATCAAAGTGCCAATATTATTAATGGAATAAATGTTGGAACTATTAGTGCAAGAGGAGTTACCACTGTTTTATTTAATGCTAGAATTGATTCTGTTCCTTCAGGTGGAACTTTATATCAAAATGTAAATTATAGTTATCAATTCCCATCAGGAATAGATATCATTACTAATAATGGAACTACAAATACAATAGCATTAATTGTTCAAGAAGGTAGGGTTAAGCTTACTAAAGTAGCATCTAAAACAGCTTTAGCTGTAGGGGATACAGTAACTTATACAATTGATATACAAAATGTAGGTACAGAAATAGCTCAAAATATATTCTTCCAAGATAAACTAGATGTAAATTCTTCATTTGTACCAGAAACAGTTTTGGTAAATGGAGTGCAATATTCTGATTATAACCCAGTAGCTGGATTTAATTTGCCGAATATGGCAGTGGGAGCTATAAACGAAATAGTTTTTCAAGCTAAGGTAAATTCAATTCCTTCATCGACAAAAGTAAATAATATAGCTTTTGTTACTTTTGGATATATGTATAATCAAGTAGACTATTTAAGAACAAAAACTATAGCTAGTAATTCTGTTAGTATAACAGTTCAATTTATTGATATTATTGGGGAAAGATGTAATAACAATAATTATCCAAGTGTAGGAGATACAGTAACTTATACTTTAAGATTAACAAATATGGGCAATATCCCTGCAAATAATGTGGCAATTTTAGAAGCAGCAATACCAGGAGCTACCTTTGTAAGTGGTAGTGTAAAAATTAATGGGGTAAGTTATCCTAATTTAAATCCATTTACAGGTTTTAATTTACCATCTGCAATAAACCCTCAGGAAACTGCTAACGTAGAGTATAAAGTTTTGATAAATAGTATAAATCCTGGAACTTCAATTTTAAATACAGCACAGGTTCCATTTAGATATCAAATTATACCAGGTGGAACAGTTATAGATTCAGAGCAAACTTCTAATACTGTTGAGACAGTTGCTAATTTTGTTTGTATAAATGCTGTTAAAAGCGTAAATACATCTTATGCAGAAATTGGTAATACCTTGTATTATAAAGTAGAAGTTACTAATGGTGGAAATATAAATGCCACTGATACTGTATTTTTAGATAGTTTACAATCTTATATTTCCTTTGTACCAGGAACTGTTGCTATTAATGGAGTACTTTATCCAAATTATGATCCAACTATAGGTTTTTCACTTGGAACTATATGTCCAGATGATGCTATAGATGTAACCTTCCAAGCAATAGTAAATAGTAGACCACAAGGAAATATAGTTTATAATAATGCAAGTATAGTTTATCAATTTAAACCAGATCCAAATAGAGGCAAATTAACTAATACAGTATTAACTAATACTGTACAAACAACTATTAATGAAGCTAAATATACTGTTATAAAATCCGTAGATAAAACTTATGCACAAGTTAATGATTTCCTAGTTTATACTACTACTATTCAAAATCTAGGAAATGTAAATTTAACTAATATTAAATTTGCGGATTATATAGGAACAGTTTTAGAGTTTTACGAAGGAACAGTATATATTAATGGAATAAATTATCCAAATTACAATCCAAGTAATCAATTTGAAGTTCCAGATATGCATCCAGGAGATACAACAACAGTAGTATTTGGTGTTAAGATACTTGATTTCACTCCTGTTGGATATATTCCTAATATGTCTGAAGTTACAGTAACCTTTAAGCAAAGTCCAGATAGTCCAGTAATAACTAGAACAGTATATTCAAATGATGTAAGAACCTATATACCAGTTGCGAAAATAGATTTAATAAAAAGTGTAGATAAGAGTTATGCAGGTGTAGGTGACATTTTAACCTATTCATTTACAGCTACTAATAATGGAAACTCAACAGCTATAAATACTTTATTTACAGATATTCTTCAATCAGAAATTTCTTTAGTTTCTGGTTCTGTAATAGTAAATGGAGTAAGTAAACCAAATTATGACCCGCAAGTTGGTTTTACTTTAGGTAATATGAATACTGGACAAGTTGTTACAATTGAATTTAAAGTAAAAGTTAATAGCTTGCCAAATCCTAATACTGTAAATGATAGTGCTATAGTTTCATATAGTTATTATGTAAATCCAGCAGATCAACCTATAACTAGGACTTCAAATTCCAATACAGTAACTACTATTATTAATAGCTATTCAGCTAATTTAACAAAGGCTGTTAATAGGGCCTATGCAACTATTGGAGATACTCTTAATTATACAATTACTGTAAATAATACTGGAACAGTAACTTTATCAAATGTTAATTTTAAAGATATTATTCCAAGTGGAGCTACTTTTGTTAATGGTTCTGTAGTAATAGATGGTGTAAGCAAACCAACCTATAATCCAAATACAGGATTCTTAATGAATGATGTTTTACCAGGAGGATATTCAGTAGTAGTATTTAATGCTACTGTAACTTCAGTTCCAACTCCACCACAAATTAATAATACAGCTAATATAACCTTTAAGTATCAATTAAGTCCGACTTCATCATATATTGATGGTACTTTAACTAGTAATACAGTTACAACTAATATTACTACTGTGAATGTAACTAATACTAAGAGTGTAAATAAGGCATATGCAACTATTAATGATACACTAACCTATACTTCTGTAATAGCTAACACTGGTAATGTTAATATAGAAAATACAAATTTTATAGATAATCTTAGAAGTGAAATTAGCTTTGTACCAGGTTCAGTTAAAATAGATGGTGTAACTTTTGGAAGCTATGACCCAACAGTTGGATTTACTTTAGGAACTATTAATCCTAGTTCAACTAAGACAGTTACCTTTGATGTAGTAGTTACAACTCTTCCACAGGATAATGTTATTACAAACTCATCTATTTTAAATTATCAATATAAATTAGATCCTACAAAACCTTATATTAATGGAACTGCAACTAGTAATACTGTTACTACTGTTATTAATTATGGTGATTTAACTATTACTAAAGCTAGTGATAGAAGTAGTGTAAGATTAAGTAATGTAATAACCTATAATTTTGTTGTAACTAATACTGGAAATACAATTCTTCAAAATCTTCTATTTAAGGATATTATTCAAGCAGAATCTAGCTTTAATGCAGGTTCAGTATTTATTAATGGAGTTAATAGATCCAATTATAATCCTAATACAGGTTTCCCATTAGACAATATTAATATAGGTGGACGTACTACTATTAGTTTTACTGTAACTGCAAATTCAATACCAGCAAATAATCAATTATTAAACAGTTCTGATATTAATTATAGCTATTATGTGGACCCACAAGGACAACCTATAAATAAAACTAAGACATCAAATACAACTACAGTTTATGTTTATGACACTATAGTATCTGCTAATAAGATTGTAGATAAGGCAATTGCCAAACTTGGAGATACTTTAAACTTTATAGTTACTTTAAAGAATGATGGGAATGTACCAACACAACATGGATTCTTTAAAGATATATTAGACTCAAATATATCCTTTGTAAGTAATTCTGTTTATGTAAATGGAGCACAAAAGACTGGTTTTAATCCTAGTACAGGCTTTAATATTGATGATATATTAGCAGGAACAACTACTACAATTACTTTTGCAGCTA
Organism: Clostridium sp.; assembly: GCF_021443865.1. Taxonomy (GTDB): domain Bacteria; phylum Bacillota; class Clostridia; order Clostridiales; family Clostridiaceae; genus Clostridium. The sequence goes on along the minus strand of NZ_JABUTB010000001.1, from coordinate 53,959 downwards.
CTATAATAAGTAGACCAGCAAATAATATAATTTACAACTTTGCAACCTATAATTATGACTATCTTTCAGGAACAGAAACTATTAGTGCAACAATTAACACTAATACCACACAAACCTATGTGGCTTTTGGTGAATTAACTATTACTAAATCAGTAGATAAAGCATATGCAACTGTTGGAGATACCTTAGCTTATTCAGTATTAATTAGAAATACTGGTTCTGTAAATGCTACTAATTTAATATTCAAGGATTTAATTCAAAGTTCTGCATCCTTTATAACTGGAAGTGTAGTAGTAGATGGAGTTTCAGAGCCAAGCTTTAATCCTAATACTGGTTTTAATTTATCAGATTTACCTCCATATACTTCTCATATTGTCATATTTAATGTAAAAGTAGATTCATTACCTCAAAGTGGAGAAATTAATAATAGTTCAGATGTTACCTTCACTTATAAATTAACAGATTCAGATCAACCTGTAACTAGAACAACTACTTCAAATACAGTTACAACTTTAATCAAAATAGCAACTCTTACAGCAACTAAGGCAGTAGATAAAGCTTATGCAACTATAGGAGATACACTAAATTATACAGTTACTATTAATAATAGTGGTAATGCAAATGCCTTTAATGTATTCTTCCAAGATATAATTCAAGCAAATGCTAGCTTTATAGCAGGTTCTGTTAAGATTAATGGTGTAACCTATGATAATTACAATCCAAATACAGGCTTTGTTTTAGCAGATATTATAGGGTTTGGAAGTATAACAGTAACTTTTGCAGTAAGGGTTCAAAGTTTACCAGTAGATCATACTATTTATAACTTTGCAACTATTTCCTATAAGTATTATATAGATCCATCTAATTCTCCAATTGCAAGAAGTGTACAATCAAATACAGTACAAACTGTAATTAATGTAGGAAGCTTACAAGTTAATAAAGCTGTAAGTAAGTCATATGCAACTATAAACGATGTAATAACTTATACAGTTACTATATTTAATGCTGGAAATACTTTAGCTAAAAATGTTAATTTTAGAGATGTAATTCCTTTTGGATTAACCTTTGTTACAGGCTCAGTTAAGGTTAATAATATCTCTTATCCAGCTCTTGACCCTTATGCAAGCTTTACTTTAGGAAATATAATATCTGGTGATACTGTAATAGTAACTTTTGATGCTTTAGTAACTTCATTACCAAATCCATCTTTAGTAAGTAATACAGCAAATATAACCTTTTCCTATAAGATTGATCCAAATGGAGCTGATATAACTGTTATTGTAAATTCTAATACAGTAACAACACAAATTAATGTAGGCTCATTGAATTTAGTTAAGAGTGTGAATAAAGCTTATGCAACTATGGGAGATATAATAACTTATACAGTAGTTGTAAGTAATAATGGAAATGTAATTGCTGATAATGTAGTATTTACAGATAATTTGCAACAAGATATATTATTTAATTTGGGTTCTGTAAAAGTTAATGGTATAACCTATCCAAATTATGATCCTAATGTAGGTTTTAATATAGGAAATATCGATACCTTAAATAGTGTAACTGTAGTATTTACAGCAACAGTTATTAATAATCCAACTAGTAGAGCAGCTCTAAACTATGCAATAGGAACTTTTTCTTATAAGGTAGATCCAAGTGGTCAATATTATGAAAAATCTATTCAATCTAATACTGTTTCAACAATATTAGTTAGACCTGCATTATCAGCAAGAAAAATAGTTGATAAGGCATATGCAACTATATTAGATGAATTAAATTATAGTGTTCAAGTAAAAAATGATGGTACTACAACTATTTCTCGATTATTCTTTACAGATTTCTTATCTAATGGAGCTGCCTTTAAGTCAGGAACTGTAAAGGTTGATGGATTAAGTTATCCAAGTTATGATCCAATATCAGGATTTAATTTACCTGATCTTGTATCTGGTAATACTTCATTAGTAGAATTTAAGGCTATAATAAACACTTTACCAACACCACCACAAATAACTAACTATGCTATATCAAATGGTGTTTATTATGTGGACCCACAAGGTTCTAGTTATCCTATAAGTGCTACTTCAAATACTGTTACAACTAATGTAAATGTAGGAACTTTATCAAATGTAAAGACAGTAGATAAGATGTATGCAAAGGTTAATGATATTGTAAGTTATACTTCTACAATAACTAATACAGGAAATGTAAATGCTACTAATATATTCTTTACAGATATATTAGCAGCAGGATTAATTTACGCTATAGGAACTGTAAGTATAAATGGTATAATTTATCCATCATTAGATCCAGTAACTGGATTCCAATTATCTGATTTAGCACCAAACCAAACTGTAGTTGTATCCTTTAATGCTAAGGTGACCTCTCTGCCAACACCGTCATATATAAGTAATACTTCTAATGTTCAATTTAGTTATAAAGTAGATCCAAATGGAAATATTATTACTAAGGATCAACCAAGTAATACTGTAATAACTAATATTGTTTTAGGTAAGATAACTGCAGTTAAAGTTGTAGATAAGCCAATAGCTACAATTGGAGATGATTTAGTTTATACTATCACTCTAACTAACAATGGAAATGTTATTGATAATAATGTAGTATTCCAAGATGTACCTTCAACAGGAGCAGTATTTAAAGCAAATAGTGTTAAGGTAAATAATATAAGTCAACCAACCTTTGATCCAACTGTAGGATTTAATTTAGGAAGTATAGGCATTGGAAATGTTGTAACAGTACAATTTACAGCAACAGTAGTATCAGTTCCACCTACTAATCAAGTTACTAACAAAGCATTTATTACTTTTGATTATTTGGTAGATCCAAAACAACCACCTTATACTGATACCACTTATTCAAACACTGTAACAACTAATATAGCTTTAGGTAAGTTAACAGTTACTAAAGAAGCTAACAAGAAGTTTGCAACTATTGGTGAAGAAATCACTTATACAATTGTTATTCAAAACACAGGAAATATAAATGCAACTAATGTTATATTTATAGACCCAATACCTCATAACACTATATTTGTAAATGGATCAGTAACTATAAATGGAGTAGCTTATCCAAATTACAATCCAGCTGTAGGATTTGATTTAAATACTATGACACCTGGACAAATAATAACAGTAGTTTATAGAGTTCAAATAATAAATCTATGTTAATATAATAATTATTTTTGGAGCTGTAGCAACAGCTCCTTATTAATTTTGGCTTTCGTCATCCTTTATAAGAAATTGGTGAGTTTTGCCCATATTATAGGCTAATTTTATCATACTTATTTCTTCAGAATTTAATTTCTTATTATACATTTTTTCAATTTGAAGAATTAAAGCATCATAATTAACTATTTTCTTAGGCTCTGATTTTATTCTAATAGGAGTATGAGAATAAACTTTGGACTCTATTGAATCAGTATATAATTCTTTAAAAATCTCAGCTGTATAGTAAGCGTCATTAAAGGCGTTATGAAATTCAGATTCTATATGTATATTTAGAAAATTCAATGCATTTTTTAAACCAATACTTTTTTTATGTGGAATATTAAAATGCTTGCTAGCATAATGCTGGATGTCTATATAAAGTTTAGGAAGATTTTCAGTAGGAAGATTAAAGTAAATAATGTTTTTATATAATTCTCTTAAGTCTACAAGTCCCCATATAACAAAGGTTACCTCTTCATTTCCAATAAAATTCGTAAAGTCATAATAAATATCTGTAAAGTTTTTAGCTGAATGAAGGATTTCTTCAGTAATTTTTGTTAGCTCTTGAACATAAGGAATAATATTTTTATAAACAGTAGGTTTAACTAATTCATTAAAGGTTGAAATAGTTTTAAAATCCTCATCTAGTTTTAAAGCTCCAATTTGTATTATCTCAAAAGGCAATTGAGGAATTTTATCTTCCTTATTAGAACTTTGATTAAATTCTAGATCAAATATAATATATTTCATATAAATCACCTCTTTTAAATATAGTATGCTCAAATTATATAATATTAAGGTCTTTATAATATACTACTTTCATAAAAATATCTTTATATTTAATGATACTTATAAAAATCCAAAAAAATTTCTTAGCTATTATTGAAAAATCAAATATAATTAGTATAATATTAAGATGAATTTAGATAATTTATGGTTTGTTTTTAGGTGAAAATAAGTTGTAATAGAAATTCTGATTATTAAGTCATATAAAGTGAAATAATATTAAATAATAGTAGAAGATAACATTTGTAGAATATGCATCATATAAGGGGTGATTATATCTATGAAAATAGCAATATGTGAAGATCAAGATGTACAAATTAATTTACTTAATAATCATATTCATAATTGGGCAAAGGAAAAGGATACTAAAATATCCATAGATACTTTTAATTCTGCAGAAGAATTTTTATTTGAATGGTCAGATTATAATAAATATGACATTATATTTTTAGATGTAAATTTAAGTAAAATGTCAGGGGTAGAATTATCTAATATAATAAGAGAAAAAAATACAAAAATAGATATTGTTTTTGTAACAGGACTTTTTAAATATGCATTACATGGTTATAGAGTTCGAGCATTACAATATCTAATAAAGCCTATAAAAATAACGGATTTATATTATTGTTTAGATACAACTTTAGATAGAATTAATAATGATGAAGAAGTATCATCATTTGTTTTAGAGACATCTAAGAAGGTTATAAAATTAGATTATAATGAAATATATTATTTTGTTATGTTTTCTCCATATATAGATATTCACACAAATTCTGAGAAAATTACAGTAAGAAAAAATATAAGTGAAATAGAAATGATTCTGCCAAATGAGTATTTTGTAAGATGCCATAGGTCTTATATAGTAAATATTAAGCACATTAAGTCCATAGTAAAAAATAATATCATGCTAGAAAACGGAGTTAATATACCTATAAGTAGGGGAAAGTATAAAGAGGTTAATGAAACCTTTATAAATTATATTTGTGAGTAAGGATTGAATAGCTTTATGACATTTTTATATATATCTGAATTAATAATTACTTTTATAAGTTCCTTTATGATATTATACTTTTTTAATAAGATAATGCTTCCTAAATATGATAAATACAATAAACTATTTAACATAATAATGGTTACATTTTATACTTTTATACCAGCAATAAATATTAATAACATATTTATTTATTTGAAAGGAAGTAAAATTGTAAGTTTTATTATTTTTTATTATCTCATATTGTTAATTTATCCTATTTTTTTTAGAAAAGGCAGAATATCGGAAAAGTTTTTTTTATCATCATTATTCATTACTACTATGATAGTAAGTTCTTTTATAGTGTATTCTATAGCTTTTAAGATATTTAATGTATCATTTTCTGAGATGTTTTTAATAATTAATTATAAAAGAAGTATATTAGTATTTATTGTTAAAATTATACAATTTGTTCTTTTATCATTTTTTATTAAAAATTTAAATTTTATAAAACTAATAAAAGATGTAACTTTATATAGTCTTGCAATTATATTACTTTTAGATCATATTTTAGTTTTTATAATTGAAAGAGATGTTATAGCCAATAGAGATATAATTAATATTGATATTATAACTATTCTGTTTAGCTTATGTAGTATACAAGTTTTATTAATATACATACTAACTATATTTTTAAAGGAAATGGAAGAAAAATTTTTATTGAAAATGAATTTAAATCGTAAAATTCACGATAAGGAAATTCGAGATATGTATACTGAAATGATTGGATGGAGACATGATTTTAAAAATCATATTAGTGTGATTTTAGGATTGCTTCAAGTTAGTGGTAAAGAGGCAGTTATAGAATATATAAATGAAATAGATAACAGTATGAGCAAGTTAGATAAAAATATTTATACAGATAATATAGCTGTTAACTCTATATTATTAAGTAAAATAAAAATTGCAGAAGAAAAAAATATAGATATAAGATTAAATCTAAAGATAAATTCAAAAATAAAAATTTCTAATGTAGATATTAGTACTGTACTTGGAAACCTTATTGATAATTCCATTGAAGCCTGTACTAATGTGAAAGGATATAGATTTATTAATTTAAAAATAGCCTCAGAAAATAATATTTTAGTTTTTAAGATAAGTAATAGCACTAATGGATATATAAATGAAGTTAATGGTAGATTTTTATCTACTAAAAATACTGAAGTAAGTGGCATTGGACTAAGTCAGGTAGATAATATAATAAAAAAATATAATGGCTATATAAATAGAAGTCATAAGAATAATATATTTACTACATATATAATGATACAATAAATTTGAATTTTAAATTAATAGGGTTACTTATGTAACCTATTTTTTCTTTTAAATTCAATAATTACTTAAAAAAGTAAATACAAATGCAATTCGACAACGAAAAAAGACATTTTACGACAAAATTAAATTTGATTAATAAAAATACAGTAGAATAATAATACAAAAATATTTATGATAGTAAATTTAACTGTATGAGGTTTAAAAATATGAGATTAAAGAAAATAATAATATTTATTTTAATAATTATTTTATTTCCTATAAGAGCATATTCAGAAGTACTAAATGATTCTAATTTTGAGAGTATATCTATCCATGATGGACTTTCAAACGAATATGTAACGACTATATTTCAAGATAGTCAGGGATATATGTGGATAGGAACTAAAGATGGTCTTAATAGATATGATGGTGAAAGAATAAAAATATATAATTGCTATCCTAAAAAAGATAATTCTTTAAGTTCAACTTATATAACCGCAATAGAAGAAGATGTTAATGGAAACCTTTGGATAGGAACTGATAATGGATTAGACTTTTTAGTCAAAGAATCAGATACAATAGTAAGAATGAAGGATATATATGATAAATATAATTTAGGAAACTTAAAGATAACATCCTTATTAAAAAGTAGTTACGATGAAAATGTAATGTGGGTAGGTACAGATAATGGGTTAATGAAATTTAATCTTAAAGATGCAAGTGTACAAGCATTTTATCATGATCCTAATGATAGTAATTCTTTAAGTAGTTCATCAATAACCTGCTTGGAGGAAGATGGAGAGAAAAGGTTATGGGTAGGGACAAGATTAGGATTGAATTTAATATATGAAAACTTAGCAATAGAGAAGAGTAAATCAGAAAAAAAATCCTTTATTAACCATATGTCAAAGGATAATTTCGGGAATATATGGATATCTACTAAGGAATATACTTATGTATACAATATATATGAAGAGGAAAAGGACCATATATATATAATTGATAGTGAGGGAGCAAAAAAACACAATTTAAAAGAAGGTACTATAACTAATGCTTATGAATTTAAGGAGAATAAAGTTAATTTTTATAGCAATTTTATTTTTAACGATAGTAAAAATAATGTATGGTTATCTACAAGTGATGGCGCAATAAAATATTCAGTAGATAAAACCACGTTTAATGTATTTAGAAAGGATATAAGTGCAAATAATTCAATTTCTAGTAGTGTTATAACATGCTTCTTTGAAGATTTTAATGGAACTATTTGGATAGGGACAGACAAAGGAGTAAATGTATTAAATGATAATGTACTATTTAGTTATATCAGTAAGGAAAGTAGGAACATAGTATCTATAGTGCAACATAATGATACTATATGGATAGCAACTAAATTCAATGGAATACATATATATAAAGAAGATACTAGAGATTTAGAATTATCATTATTTGAAGAAACAGATTTATCTTTTAGTGATATATATATAAAATCTATGTTTAAACTAAAAGATAAATATATGGTTATATTAACTAATAAGGATATTATAATCTTTGATACTGAAAATAAAACCTATATAAAAAGAAAAATAGGAGATGATTACTCTAAAGAATTAAACTATCTATATTATGATGAAAAAGTTGTATGGTTAGCTTCAACAAGTGACTTTTATACTTATAATGTAGAGAAAGAGGAAAGGGTTTATTATAGTGAAGCTTTGATGGAATATGGAGTAAATCCAGGTGAAGTAAAAATAATTTTACCAGATAATGAAGATGAAAATATTCTTTGGTTAGGTGGAATTGAAACTGGGTTAATTAAATTCCATAAGGAAAAAGGCGTAATAGATAGATATACTAAGGATTATTCGGATGAAAATGCTTTAATTAACAATTATATAAATTGTATGACCTTTGATAATTTAGGAAACTTGTGGATAGGTACTAATGTTGGAGTTTCTAAATTTGACGTAGATAAAAATGAATTTATTTCTTATACTACAGCTGAGGGATTAACTAATAACTATATAAACTCAATCTTAATTGATGATAATAACGATATATGGATAAGTACTAATAAAGGCTTAAATAAGTATGATGTAAAAAATAATATCATAACCAATTACACTAAGATGGATGGATTATATGGATATCAATTTAACTTGAATTCAGGTTTAAAGCTTAAAGATGGAACACTGATATTTGGTAGTACGGAAGGCTTTACATATTTTAATCCAAATGACTTATCTAGTTATGATATGAATGATGATGAGGTAGTAATTGGTGATATTTTTGTTGGAAATAATAAAGTTACTTATGATGGTGAGGAACTTGTTTTAGATTATAATTATAAAAATTTAAATATTAATTTTTTCTTACCTAATTATGAAAGTTTAAATAATACTACTTATGAATATATTCTAGAAGGACTTGATAAGGACTGGATATATCTTGATAGGACTAGTGAGATAAATATTAAGTCCTTAGAGCCTGGAAAGTATGTTCTAAAAGTAAGAGCTAGAGATGGACATGGAGAATTAACTAAAGAGGTAAGTATAAATATAAAGGTAAAGAACCCTTTTTGGAAAACTCCTTTAGCATATACAATATATATTTTAATACTATTAATAATTGTTATTTATGTAGCTAATTATGTTAAGATATTACAACATTTAGTTAATCAAAAGACTAAGAATTTAAATAAACAATTAGAAGAAAATAAAAGACTAAGTAAAGAATTAATAAATAATGAGAAGTTTAAAAATAATTATTTTGTAAACTTATCTCATGAATTAAGAACACCAATAAATGTTATTTTATCTACAGTACAATTAATAAATTTACTTAATAAGGATAAAAGCATTAATCATGATAAAATTAATCAGTATATGGGGATTGTTCACAAAAGCGGTAAGAATCTATTAAAAATAATAAATGATATAATAGATAGCTCAAAGATAGAAACTGGAAAATATAAGATTTCTAAGAAAAACAATGATATAGTTTATATAGTTGAGGAAACTGCACTGAATATGAAAAATTATATAGAAGAAAAAGGGCTATCTTTTATAATAGATCCTGATATAGAAGAAAAGATTATATCCTTTGATGAAACTGAAATTGAAAGATGTATAGTGAACTTATTAGGTAATGCTATTAAGTATAATAAAGACGGTGGCGAAATAAGATTATATATTAAAGAGGTTCCAAATTATATTGAAATAACTGTGGAAGATACGGGGATTGGAATATCAAAAGCTGATCAAGAATTTATATTCAAGAGATTTTCACAAGTTGAAGGTACAGGAGTTGCCAAGGCAACTAGTAGTGGTATAGGACTTACTCTTGTTAAATATATAGTTGAGCTTCATGGTGGATATATTAAACTTGAAAGTGAAGTTAATGAAGGAAGTAGATTTACTATAGGACTTCCTGATGTATTAGAAAATATAGAAGAAAATACTAATGAAATATTTTCTAATATAGAAAATATACATTCTTTTAAAGGAAAGGATTTTTTAATGGAGTAAAATTACTAGCTTTCTATATGAAGTAAGTTTAACTATTAGAATTAATAAAGATATATTAGTAGATATAAGTATTAATATATCTTTTTTATTATTAAAATTTTTAATATAGTTATGTAGTTGTTATAAATTGTAATTGATTTAATAATAAGATATAATAAAATTGAATTATTATAATGAAGATATAGTATTGTTTATATTTAATTTTATGTTTATTTTAATAAAATAATTTGGAGGATGTAGAATGGATAGAAGAGATTTTTCCGATTTAGAAGACCAGATAATGAATACAGTGAAAAATGCTTTTAATGCTATAGATTTCGTAAATTTAAAAAGAGATATTAGCTATAAAGCTGAAGATACAATAAATGAATTTAAGTCAAAGCTAAATGAGTTTAATATAAAAATAGAAAATAATTATACTAAATTAAATAAGAAGGCTAAAAACAATATAGCAACATATATTGATAAAAGACCAGCTGGAACTATATCAGGAATTATATATATGATATTTGGATTGTTAGGTACTATGTTATTTGGAATTTTATTATTAATATTTATGATATTTATGTTGTTTTTTGGCAAATTAGTTGCTGATACATTAGCTGCCTTTATAGTAATAGTATTACTTTTAGGAATAAGCTTAGGATTATTATCTAGAGGTGTAAACTTAAGGAAAAGGGTAAAGCGCTTTAAGACTTATGTAAGATTTATTGAAGATAATAGTTACTGCTCAATTAAGGATCTAGCTAGATTCGCTAAAGAAAAAGAAGCTTTTGTTATTAAAGATCTTAATAAGATGATTAATTTAGGCATGTTTACAGAAGGTCATATTGATGATGAAAAAAATTACTTTATGCTAAATGATGATGTTTATACTGATTATTTAAAATTAAAGAAACAACAAATAGCTAAGGCAGAATTAGATGAAAAGGCAAAGCTAAATAGAAATATAAATGAGTCTGAAGAAGAGGAATTAAATTCTATAATTAAAATGGGAAGAAAATATATTGAAGAAATAAAGGCTACAAGAAATGAGCTTTATAAAGAAGAAATAGCCCTTAAGATAGATAAATTACAAGGTATAGCAAGCCAAATACTTAATTATGTTGAAAAGAATCCTAAAAAGCTTCAAGAAGTTAATAAGTTTATAAATCATTATCTTCCTATTACTATAAAGCTTATTAATTCTTATAGAGATTTAACTAGGCAAGCAGTACAAGGAGATAATATAAAGAATGCTAAAAGTGAAATTGAAAAAAGTATTGATATTATAAATAATGCATTTGAAAATTTATTAGATGATTTATATGAGGATGTTGTTTTAGATATTTCAACAGATATTTCTGTCTTAAAAACTTTATTTAAACAAGAAGGATTAACAGAAGAGGATTTCAAAAAATAAGCTTGAAGCGAGATGGAGGAATTTATAATGAGTGATGAATTTAAAGATGACATTAATTTAAAGCCTGAACTAGTTTTTGAACCAATAATAGAAGAGATTATTAATTTAGAAGTTAAAGAAGAGAAAAAAGAAGAAATAGTTGATGAAATTAATTTAACAGATGAAGAAAAGCGTATGGTAGATGAATTTGTAAATAAAATAGAAATAAAAAATTCTAATTCTATTTTACAGTTTGGAGTAGGTGCTCAAAAGAAAATTTCAGACTTTTCAGAAACAGCCTTAAACAATGTAAGAACTAAAGATTTAGGTGAGATTGGTGATATGCTTTCTAGTGTAGTTCATGAGTTAAAGAATTTTGAAGATACAGAAGATAAAAAGGGTATCTTTGGATTCTTCAAAAAAGGAAAGAATAAGATTTCTGAAATGAAGATTAAGTATGATAAGGTAGAAGATAATATTAATAAAATGTGTAATAATCTTGAAAAGCATCAAATACAGCTTTTAAAGGATATTGCAATGTTAGATAAGATGTATGAAATAAATAAGGCTTATTTTAAAGAACTTTCTATGTATATACTAGCAGGTAAAAAGAAGCTTCAAAAGTTAGAACAAGAGGAGTTACCTAAGTTACAAGAAAAAGCAAAAATTACTGGACTTCCTCAAGATGCTCAAGAAGTAAATGATTTTCTTGCACTTTGTAATAGATTTGAAAAGAAAATTCATGATTTAGAATTAACTAAGATGATTTCTCTTCAAATGGCTCCACAAATTAGATTAATTCAAAATAATGATTCTTTAATGTCTGAGAAGATACAATCAACAATAGTTAACACTATACCTCTTTGGAAGAGTCAAATAGTTTTAGCTCTAGGAGTTGCACATTCCTCTAATGCAGCAAAAGTTCAAAGTGAAGTTACTAATATGACAAATGAACTTTTACGTAAAAATGCAGAAATATTAAAAACTTCAACTATAGAAACTGCAAAGGAATCAGAAAGAGGAATTGTTGACATTGAAACTCTTAAAGTTACTAATGAGTCTTTAATTTCAACTCTTGATGAAATACTTCGTATCCAAACAGAAGGACGTCAAAAGCGTAAGGAAGCTGAAGTTGAATTAAGAACTATAGAAGATCAATTAAAAAATAAACTTTTAAAATTTAAACCACAATAATAAATATAAAATAAAAATTACTTCTCTTAAAGTAGACAGTTAAAAGTCGTTTACTATAAGAGAATTTTTTTATACGCAAAAAAGAACATAAAATTACAATTTTCTTAATATTCTGCAAATGTATTTTAAAACTTTAATTTTAAAATGTATACTTAATATAAAAAATAAAAAAATATTGAAATGAGGAGGGTTTTATGAATAAGAAACTAACAAATGAAGTTGGTGCTCCTATTGGAGACAATCAAGATGTTCTTACAGCAGGTAGAAGAGGCCCAATGGCTCTACAAGATGTATGGTATCTAGAAAAACTTGCTCACTTTGATAGAGAGGTAATACCAGAAAGACGTATGCATGCCAAAGGAAGTGGTGCATTTGGTACTTTTACTGTAACACATGATGTTACTAAATATACCAAAGCTAAGATATTTTCTGAAATTGGAAAACAAACAGAAATGTTTATACGTTTTTCTACAGTTGCAGGGGAACGTGGTGCGGCTGATGCAGAACGTGATTTAAGAGGTTTTGCAATGAAGTTTTATACTGAAGAAGGAAATTGGGACTTAGTAGGTAATAATACTCCTGTATTCTTCTTTAGAGATCCACTTAAATTCCCAGACTTAAACCATGCTATAAAGCGTGATCCAAAAACTAATATGAGGTCTCCACAAAATAATTGGGACTTTTGGACACTATTGCCTGAAGCACTTCATCAAGTAACAATTACAATGAGTGATAGAGGAATTCCAGCTACATATCGTCATATGCATGGATTTGGAAGTCATACCTTTAGTTTAATTAATGATAAAAATGAAAGAGTTTGGGTTAAATTCCATATGAGAACTCAACAAGGAATAAAGAATTTAACAGATGAAGAAGCAGAAGAATTAATTGCAAAGGATAGAGAAAGTAATCAAAGGGACTTATTTAATGCCATTGAAAGAGGAGATTTTCCAAGATGGACTATGTACTTCCAAATAATGACCGAGGAACAAGCTAAAAATCATAGAGATAATCCTTTTGATTTAACAAAGGTATGGAGTAAAAAGGAATATCCTTTAATTCCAGTTGGAGTAATAGAACTTAATAGAAATCCTGAAAATTATTTTGCAGATGTTGAACAGGCTGCCTTTAATCCAGCTCATGTAGTTCCTGGTATAGGGTTCTCACCTGATAAGATGCTACAAGGTAGATTGTTCTCTTATGGAGATGCCCAACGTTATCGTTTAGGTGTTAATGCACATTCTATTCCAGTAAATGCACCTAAATGCCCGGTTTCAAGCTTCCATCGTGATGGACAAATGCGTGTGGATGGAAATTATGGAGCAACAAAGCATTATGAACCAAATAGCTATGGAGTATGGCAAGATGATAAATCTTATAATGAGCCACCTCTTGAAGTTGGTGAATATATGGATCATTATAGTCAATACCATGACAAAAATGATGATTGCTTCTATCAACCAGGTGATTTATATAGATTAATGACAGAAGAAAAAAGAGAACTTTTAATTGGAAATACAGTAAGACATATGGGAAATATTGGTGATAACATAAAATATAGGCATACTGCTCATTGCTATCTTGCAGATAGAGAATATGGTGAAAGAATGGCTAAGGCATTAAATCTTAAATTAGACCATGTTATAGAACTTTCACAAATGAGTCGTGAAGAAAGATTTAAAGCTACTATGCCTGTGGAATAAAAATATAAAAATACTTATCCATTAATGCACAAAAAGAGATATTTTATCTATTATGTAATATAAGGTTAAATTACTTTTTGTAAACAAAATGGAGGAAGTGTTATTATGATTTATAATAATAATAAATGTACAAATGATAATTTAGGTGGAATGAATGGATGTGCAACTGTTAAGAGTACTAATCAAACTTTAACTGAGCAAATTCCTGTAACTCCTACAGTTATTACACCAGGACCTGTAGTTGTTAAGCTTCCAGTAGTACTTGCAGAAGTAAATATTACAATTCCTGTTGAAGCTACTATTAAATTAGATAAAGAAGTTTTAGAAATTAAGAGAATAAGAAAAAATGTATATTTAACTCAATCTCGTATTATACCATTTTCTCAAGATAGCGAATTCGGTACTGGAATATTATTTGTAGAAGGATTTATTAGAAAGAATATTGAGTATGCAACAAAAACTTGTAGTACACCAAATACTCCTAATATATGTGGATATATAAGACATTGTACAGTTGAAGTACCTTTTAATTTTTCAACAAGAGTAACTTTTATTAGACAACCTATTTTTGAGACTAATTTTGGACCAAGTGAATTAGAATTCTTTACAGATAAACGTAGAGGTTGTGATGCTTGTGCAGATCCAATAATTGGACGTAATACTTGTGATCAAAGTTTTTTCAATGTAGAAATATTTAATGAAAAGCCTTTTACTGAATTAGTAAGAGCTGATATTGCAGAAGTTGATATTCACACAAGACCATATTCAACTTGTAATGCTCCAGTAGAACAATTCTTTACTGAGCTTACAGAAAAAGTAGTAGTTAATTTGACATTAAAAGTATTACAAAAACAACAAGTAAATGTTACAGCAATAGGAATCTAATAATTACAATATAAGATTTGAGTAAAATGTAATATTAAATAATGATCCTCAATAGCTTTAAATATAAAGCTATTGAGGATTTTTTTTTTGAATTTATAATGTACTAAAAGGGGGGATTTTGTATATTATACATTAAATAAATGAATTATCTATACTTAGATAAAAGGGAGGAAGCCCTATAGTGAATGATAATAAAATAATTATTAATGATGGTAAAACTGTGTCTAATTCTTGCAGTTCAGTTAATTCTAAAGTACAACCATTAATTGAAGAAGCTGATATAATACCTAATACTATTGAATGTGGTCCTTTAGTTATTAAGGTTCCAGTAGTACTAGCAGAGGTAAAGGTTAAACTTCCTATTGAAGCTACTATTACATTAGATAAAGAAGTATTAGAAATTAATAGAATAAGAAAAAATGTGTATTTAACTCAATCTCGCATAATTCCATTTTCAGAGGATAACTGTGGAGATAATGGAATACTTTTTGTAGAAGGACTTATTAAGAAAAGTATTGAGTATGTACCTAAAACTTATAATGCAGAAGGTGTTCCAAATAATTGCGGATATATAAGATATTCTAGTTTTAATGTACCATTTAATTTTACAACAAGAATCAATTTTATTAGAGAACCTATTTTTATGGGAAATTCAATTCCCTGTGAAATAGAATTTTTCACAAATAAAATTAAAGGTTGTGATGAATGCTCAGATACTATTGTTGGTAGTAATCCTTGTGATGAAAGTTCAGCTTTTACAGAAGTTTTTAATGAAAAACCGTTTACTGAGATAGTTAAGGCTGAGATTATTGAAGTGGATATTAACACAAATGCCCCTTATAATTGCACATCAAATAGAGAAAAAACATTTACTAAAGTTACAGAAAAAATAATTTTAAATCTAACTTTAAAAATATTGCAAAAGCAACAAGTAAGAATAACAGCAGAATGATTGTGCTAGGGCACACTATAAGATTAAAAATTGAAATATTGGAATATCTTAATAAAAACAGACTTAAAAATGAAGATTTAAGTCTGTTTTTTATTACTTTAACTTATTATTTATGAGTAAAAAATGTTAAAAAATACACAAAGAAAAAGTATGAAAAAAGATATATTTATGTTAAAATAATGTGGCTATTTTAAGTGATAAATAATTTGAAGAATAATAAATGAAGTAGAAATAATAGTAGGAGTTATGGAAAATATGAAAGAGGATTTAAAGCTTAGAAAGTATTCAGCAAAGGAATTTAGTGCTATGGTGGGGTTGCCCTATAGCTCTCTTAGATATTTTGAAAGAATTGATTTGTTAAAGCCTAAAAAGGAAGCTAATAATTATAGGAGTTTTACTCATTTTGATGCTTTTAAACTAAATAGATTTAAGCATTTTAGGGCCTTAGGAATTAGTGTAGATGATTCTCTAGATATAATTGAAGAAAGTAATGTAGATTCAATTATAGAAAAGCTGGATGAAAGAAAAACACAGATAGAAGAAGAAATATTAAATCTTAATAAACAATTAGAAGGAATAAAAGGAACTAGAAATAACTTAGAACGTGTGAAATCAGGTGAAAATAAATATGAAATTAAAGAAGTTAAAGATAAAGTTTTTATACCTGCCTCTAAAGGCTTAGATTTTACAATTTCTAAATATGACATATTTTCAAAATTTGTAGATATGCTACCTGTAACAGAATATTGTAGCCGTATAAAACATCAGTATATTAGTGACATAGATAATATTAGAAAGGACTATGGAATATCCTTAGATTTAGAGGCTGCAATAGAAATGGGAATTGATATAAGTAATGAAGGCGAAATACTTAAGATGGGGAAATGCTTAGTTTATTATACAAAGAACCATAATAAAAATGATAAGTTTATTGAATTTATTGAAGATGCCTTAGAATACATAAAAGAAAATAATATGAAGGTTGTAGGAGATATCTATTTTAATGGTGTAAAGCTTAAATATGAAGATGGAAGCAAAGGATTTATTATATATATACCTGTAGAATAAAATGTATTGACATTGCACTTAGTGCAACCTTTATACTCTGAATTGATTGACACAAATTTGACAAATTAGGGGGATACTTGATGAAAAAGAACATGAAGAAATTATTAAGCATTATGTTATCAATGCTTTTAGTACTAGGTTTAGTATCATGTGATTCAGGTAAGAAAAAGCTTTCTTTTACACCTGGAGAATATACTGCTGTAAGTACTGGGAAAAATGGTGATGTAAAAGTAAAAGTAGTGTTTAATGAAGATTCAATAGTTTCTGTTGAAGTATTAGAAAGTAATGAAACAGAAGGAATTTCTAATGAAGCTATCGATCGTACAATAAAATCTATTGTTGAAGGACAAACATTAGAAGTAGATGCTACATCAGGAGCAAGTTTAACTACTAATGCAATTGTTTCTGCGGTAGAAGATTGTGTAAAGCAAGCTAATGGAGATGTAGAAGCTTTAAAGAACAATAAAAAAGAAACAGAAACTGCAAATAAAGAAGAAACTTACAATACAGATATAGTTATTGTTGGTGGTGGTGCAGCAGGATTAACAGCTGCAATTAGTGCATCAGGTTTAGGCGCTGAGGTAATAGTTATAGAAAAAGGTGTAAGCCTTGCTGTTAGTAATGGAGCAAATGCTGGTGGTCCTATAGCTACTGGAACTAAGGTTCAAGCAGCAGAAGGTGAAGACCTTACTACAGAAGAATTATTTGAACATATGTCTGGATTTGGTAACAGCACAATAAATGATTCTTTACTTCGTAAGACTTTAGAAGTTACTGGCGAAACAATAGATATGTTAGATGATTTAGGTTTAACTGTAACTTTAAGACAAGATGCTTATGGTGTAGGATTTAGAGCAAGACATGGAATAAAAGAAAAAGGCGTAGATAGAATGGGCTTCTTAGCAGATAAAATAACAGCAAATGGTGGAACTATAATGCTTGAAACTACTGGAGAAGAAGTTATCTTAGATAAAAATGGAGTTGCTGTAGGAATAAAAGCTACAAAAGCTAATGGAACAAAGGTTACTATTAATGCAGATGCTGTATTATTAGCAACTGGTGGATACTTAGGTGGACAAGAAATAATTGAAAATAAATTTGGTAATATTACAATAAACCCACTTGGAAATACTTTATCAACTGGTGATGGAATTAACATGACATTAGCAGCAGGTGGAGTAGAAGATAAAAACTGGGGTATAGTTGCAAATGAATTCTCAGCTTCAAACTCAAAGGCTGGAACTTGGTCATTTAGTAGTAATCAAAATTTAAGATTTGGTATCTATGGTGGATTACTTGTTAATGGAGAAGGAAATAGATTCTTTAATGAAGAAATAATGGCATCAGAACCATTAAGTGGAGCAGAAGCTACATTAAGATATGGAAAATACTATGCCGTAATGGATGAAGCATACTATAATTCAGTTTGTGAACAAGGTATATTCAAGACTTTAGGTAGTCCTGAAAGCTGGGTTGCAGGTGCAAGGAACTTATCAGAGTCAGCACCAAATTCAATAGCACATGTAAAAGTATTAACAGAAGCTAAATCACAATTACAAGAAGCTATAGACCAAGGTTGGGCTTACAAAGCAGATACAATTGAAGAATTAGCTGAAAAGTTTGGACTTGATAATTTAGTATCAACAGTTGAACAATACAATAAGTATTGTGAAGCAAAACACGATAGTGAATTCTTAAAAGATCCAACATTCTTAACACCAATAAACAATGGACCATATTATGTATTTGAATATGAACCAAGTGCATGGTGTACAATTGGTGGAGTTAAAGTTGATGATTCTTTAAGAGCTTTAGATAAGAACAATGAACCTATTAAAGGATTATATGTAGCTGGAATAGATGCAGGAAGCTTATTTACTGCACCATACTACGATAATGAAGGATCAGCATTTGGACTTTCTTTAGGATCAGGTACTTTAGCTGGAAGAAATATGTACAAATATATAACTAATAAATAATCTAATATATATTATACAAATAAAGATATATCAATACAGATATCTGTACTGATATATCTTTTGTATTATAAAAGTTAAATAAATTGTATTATTTTGTATAAAATTAGAATGTTTTATGTTAAAATAGTGTAAGTATTAAAGGGTTGTTAATTATATTATATAAATACTATATGAAAAAAAAAATATATATATAAGGAAAATGTGAGGGAGAAAAGACATGAGAAACAAAATTTTAATATTTACATTAGTAACATGTTTTCTAATAGATATTATAATGCCTTTAAAGGTTTCTGCAACTTTAGTGAAAAAGGAGAGATTTGAAAAATTATCTATTGATGAAGGACTTTCTAATGAGTATGTGACAACAATATTTCAAGACAGCAAGGGTTACATGTGGATAGGTACTATAGATGGTCTTAATAGATATGATGGGGAAAGAATAAAGATATATAATTGTAATAATCAAAGTAATGATTCTTTAAGCTCTACCTATATAACAGCAATTGAAGAAGATTCTCATGGGAATATATGGATAGCAACTGATAATGGTTTAGATTTTTTAATTAGAGATACAGATGAAATTGTAAGAATGAAGGATATTGAAAATGATAAATATAATCTAGGAGATTTAAAAATTACTTCATTATTAAGGAGCAGCTACGATAAAGATGTTATGTGGGTTGGTACAGAAAATGGATTAATGAAGTTTAATGTTATAACCAGAGAATATAAGACTTTTTACAATGAAAAGAACAATGAAAATTCCTTAACTAGTTCTTCTATAACTTCTTTAAAAGAGGGGAAAAACGGAGAATTATGGGTTGGTACTAAAGATGGAATAAATGTAATAGATAAAGATTTAAATATTATTTATAATGAAAATGAAATTCATAGAGATAAATTATATATATATAATATAGAAATGGACAAAGAGGGCAATCCATGGATATCAACAAAAGAAGGAATTCTTATTTTTGATTTAAGAGAAATAGAAAATACATTTGTATGGATAGTTAATAATGAGGGAATAAAAAAATATTCTCTTAAGGAAAAAAAGATAATAGAAACCTATAGTAATATAAAGGAAGAGGAATGTTATAATAATAATTTCATTTTATCTGATAGTGAGAGTAATATTTGGATATCTAGTAGTAATGGAATATTAAAATATATTCCTAATAACAATTACCCTGTAATAATAAAAAAGGATGAAAATTTTAGTGACTCTCTTAGTAGTAATGTTATAACTTGTTTTTATGAGGATTTTAATAACACTATATGGATTGGTACAGATAAGGGGATAAATATATTAAATAAAAATAATCAATTTAATTTCTTTGAGGAACAAATAAATTTAAAAGATAAAAATATTGTGTCTATGTTACAGGATGATAACTATTTATGGATAGCTACTAAGTATGATGGTATATATATATATAATAGTATAAATGGAGACTTGATAACTAGAATATATGATAATGAGAATGGAATAAGTTTAAGGAATCAACATATAAAAAGCTTATTTAAATCAAATGATAATTGGATTGTAATTACAACAAATAAAGAGGTAATTTCACTTAATACTAAAGATTATAGATGTAAATATCATTTTATTGATGAGGGATACTCTTCAGAATTAAATTATTTGTATAATGATGAAGAAAATATTTGGCTTTCATCTACAACAAATTTTTATTCCTATAATATAGATACAGGCGAAATCACATATCATAATGAAAACTTAAAAAGCTTTAATATAAATCCAGGACGTATAAGATATATATTACCAGATTATAAAGATGATGATATTATATGGCTTGGTGGAATTGATACAGGAGTAATTAAATATAATAAGAAAAAAGGAGTTATAAAAAAATATAATAGTTATTCTTTAAATAAGAATTATATTAATTGTATGAATTTTGATAACTTAGGAAACCTATGGATAGGAACAAATGTAGGACTTATCAAATTCAATTTAGAAAATGAAGAATTTACATCATATACTACAGCTAATGGATTAACCAATAATTTTATAAATTCCATATTAGTAGATGATAATAATAACATTTGGCTAAGCACAAATAAGGGATTAAATAAATTTGAGATTGAAAATGAAAAAATTATTAATTTCAATAAAATCCATGGATTATATGGATATCAATTTAACTTAAACTCAGGAATAAAGTTTAGTAATGGGATGATGGCATTTGGAAGTACAGAGGGAGTAACATATTTTTATCCAGATGATATAGTTGTATATAATAATAATGTAAATGAAGTTGTAATTGGTGATATTTATATTGGAAAAAATAAGGTTATTTATGATGGAAAAGAATTAATTTTAGAATATAATGATAAAAACCTAACCATCGATTATTTTTTACCTAACTACGAAAATATAAATAATACTACTTATGAATATATTCTTGAAGGAATTGATTCAGAGTGGATATATATAGATTCTAAAAGTAGCTTAGATTTTAAATCTTTAGAACCTGGTAAATATATATTAAAATTAAGAGCAAGAAGCTCTAATGGTGAACTAACAAATGAGACAAGCATTAATATAAGGGTTAAAAATCCAATATGGAAAACACCTTTGGCTTATGTAATTTATATAGGTATTGCTATAGTTATAGCTGCTTATATATTTAATTACGTTAATATATTACATAAGTTAGTAGCTCAAAAAACAAAAAAGATTAATAAGCAATTAGAAGAAAATAAAAGGTTAAGCAAAGAGATAATAGATAAAGAAAAACTTAAAAATTCTTATTTTGTTAATTTATCTCATGAACTTAGAACTCCTATAAATGTTATATCATCAACAGTTCAATTAGTAAAAGCTTTAGTTAAAGAAAAAAATATGACTTATGAAAAATCTGCGGAATATATGAATATTGTAAGTAGAAATTGTGATAACTTATTAAAAATAATAAATGATATAATAGATAGTTCAAAAATAGAAACAGGACATTATGTAATAAATAAAAAGAATAATGATATAGTAAATGTAGTGGAGGAAACTGCTCTTAATATGAGTAAGTTTATAGAAGAAGAGGGTATATCTCTTATAATAGATCCAGATATAGAAGAAAAGATAATTTCCTTTGATAGTACTGAAATTGAAAGAGTTGTAGTTAATTTATTAGCTAATGCAGTTAAGTTTACTCCTAAGGGTGGAGAAATTAAAGTGCTAATTAAGGAAGTTAATGAGCACATTGAAATTACTGTAGAAGATACAGGAATAGGAATATCTAAGGAAGATCAAGACTTTATATTTAAAAGATTTTCACAGGTTAAAGGAACAGGGGTATCAAAGGCAAGTAGCAGTGGAATCGGACTTACACTTGTTAAGCACATTGCAGAACTACATAATGGATATATTAGACTTGAAAGTGAAGTTAATAAAGGTAGTAGATTTACTGTAGGGCTTCCAGTTATATAATAAGTGCTATATTAAAACTCTGGTAATATTTAAAATTAATAATTTACTTAGTAAATTGACTATAGAATAATTAATCTTCAGTAACATAATTATTAGTGTGTAATATAATATAATAGTAAGGCCTTAAAATAATGTGGAGATGATTTAATATGTCAAATGAATATTGTTTTGGACAAGGATTAGATTATGGGCTAGAAAATAGATTAGAATATGAATCACTAGTATTTAATGCAGGAACTATGAATGATGCTGAAGAGACAGAACCAGATACAGTACCACTTGGAAGTGCTAATTCACCTCTTAGGATATTAGGATGGCTTCTTCCAGAAGGTGATGAAGAAGAATATTCACTAACTTTTAATGTACCAAGAGATGCTTATAATACTTCTAGAAAAACTAAAGTATTTGTTCATTTGTTAACTGATAATTCAAATACACCAACTGGAAATAGATTTTCTATAAGACTTTCTTCTTTATTTACTAGAAAAAATGGCGTTGTAAGAATAGAAGAGTTAAGAACAATTAATAAACGAAATATTAGAATTCAAAATTCACCAGGAAACTTTGAGTATAATCATTATGTTTTAGAGTTTGATTTAAATGAGATTGTTAGAGCAGAAGATTTTGCATTCTTGAGTGTTGCACGTATACCAGCAGATAATGATTATGCTGGTGCATTGCTTTTAACTAGTATAGAGTTTAGATATTTAAGCTGTTAAGTAAATTAAATTAAAATAAGGAGGAGCTGTGGCAACAGCCCCTCTGATTTTTTATTATTTACCACTATCTCCATAGTTTGATAGAACTCTTGCACTTGGATCATTTACATTACATCCATCCCAATCTTTGTTTGGCATCCAAAAATCAACTATCATTTCAGCTTGGTTATGGTAATACTTTTCAAATATTTCTCTATATAATAAAGATTCCTTAGTAAATGGCTTTGCGTGATATTTATATTTATCACATAAGCCTTCAAAAACTTCATCAGAATATTTAGTTTCTGCATATTCCTTTAAATAATCTACCATAGAATGTCCGACAGCATCACTAAAGGCTGCTTTTTCTCTATATAATATACTTTGTGGAAGAAAATCTCCTTCAAAGGCACGTCTTAAAAGGTATTTTCCCATTTGGTATTTATTTAATTTCTTTTCAGGATCAATGGACATAACATATTTAACAAAATCTAAATCACCAAAGGGAACTCTTGCTTCTAAAGAGTTTGAACTTATACAACGATCAGCACGAAGTACATCATACATATAAAGTTCTTTTATTCTCTTTTTAGATTCTTTTTGGAATTCCTCTGCATTTGGAGCAAAATCAGTATATTTATAGCCAAATAACTCATCGGAAATTTCACCAGTTAAAAGTACTTTAATACTAGAATTTTCATGTATCTTCTTGCAAAGTAAATACATCCCCATACTTGCTCTTATTGTTGTTATATCAAAGGTTCCAAGAATTTTAATAACTTCATCTAAAGTTTCAATAACTTCCTCTTTAGTCATATAAAATTCAGTATGGTCACTACCTATATAATCAGCTACTTCTTTAGCATATTTTAAATCAATTGCATCTTCAGTCATACCAATACAGAAGGTTTTAATTGGCTTTTCAGGATGTAATTTTTGAGCAACTGCACATACTAATGAACTGTCTAATCCACCACTTAACAAGAAACCTACAGGAGCATCAGCATCCATACGTTTTTCAATACCAGCTACTAATTTATCGTGGATTTTCTTATAAATAACTACTAATTTATCTTTAGAATAGTCTCCTTGGATTTCAGTAATGTCACAGTAGCAAGTAAATTTACCATCAGCATAATAATGACCTGGTGGGAATGGCATTATTTTATCGGTAAGTCCCACTAAGTTTTTGGCTTCACTAGCAAAGATGATTTTTTCAGATTTTGAATATCCATAAAATAATGGACGAATTCCAATTGGATCTCTAGCTGCAATAAAAGTGTCTTTTTCCCCATCATAGATGACAGTTGCAAATTCAGCATCTAATTTAGAAAACATATCTAATCCATATTCATAATACATTGGAAGTAATATTTCACAATCACTATCTGAATGGAATTTATAGCCTTTTCTTATTAAATCTTTTTTCATTTCTCTAAAACCATAAATTTCCCCGTTACATATAGCAGCATCTTTATTATTAGTAAATGGCTGCATTCCGCTGTTGCTTAAATCCATAATAGATAGTCTTTGGAATCCAAAAATTCCAGATGGTAAAGTAAGTATTTTTGTCATATCTGGACCTCTAGATTCAGTTCTTTTTAATGCCCCTTCAAATTTTTTAATTTCCATGTCTTTTCCTGTATAACACATAATTGTACACATATTAATAGCCCCCTTAAATATAAAAATAGCACCAATTCGTCTTATAATAATTATAGGACGAATTGATGCTTATCCGCGGTACCACCTAATTTACCTTAATAAAGGTCTCTTCCCAGCCACTACTGGTATCCATATAACGCATGGAGTACGGCGCCCCTAATTTATCTAATAGAAAATAAATATTTCAGTTTGCAGCTACTGAGTGTTATTCGAAAAAGCCCTGCCACTGGGTTTTCACTATCTCCAGCTCACTTTAGGTGGATACTTTTCCTACTTCTCTCTATCTTTGCTTTTCATTAATTGTATTTATTTTAAGTTTTTCTTGATAGTTTGTCAATAAATTTTTAGAAAAATTATAAAATTCTAATTTTAATAAGGGATATAGGTTATGTTTTAAGTGCAATTTTTCATAAAAGAAGTCTTATTATTTTGTTGAAGTAATTGGAATATATAATAATTAGGTATTTTAATTAATTGGTGTGAAATAATTAGTAGTAAGAAACCCCTTTCGGAGTTTCTAAAAATATTAATAATAAGCCTTAACTTTTAATATTTAATTAATTCCATCTCTAGTACAAGTATATTTAAATTGTGGTTGAGTTTGAAGATAAAAGCCATTTCTTACTTGAGAAATCCAGTTTTGAAAAATTTCTAGCCAAGCATTGCTATTAAAGAATTCTGATAAAGGTAAATTTGGATTCCATTCTAAAAGTAAAAATGGACCAATTCCATAGGACCATATACCAGTTTGCTCTACAGTAGATTCTCTAATTAAAAGCACAGGAAGACCAAATTGAAATGCCATAGAAGGCTCTATTTGTGTAAAGGGGCTTCCTTCCCAAGTTATTAAATCAGAGGCTTTTCCTAAATTATTTTCTAAAACTCTAACTTCTCTTTGAGCTAAATTAAGACCTATAAAACCATAGCTTGATAAAATCATTCTTCTTATATTTGTAAGAGGTGTTTCTGGATATTGCTCAGTTGCTGGCAATGTTCTAGGAAATAATAAAGCTTTTTTAATTTCTAAAATTATATTTTTTACAAAACTACTTTGCTTTGAATTTAATCTGCTTGGATGACTAAGGAAAACTGGAATTCTATATAAAAGATTTGAACATTCCTTCATTAAATTAGCACAATCTGGTGAGATGCAATTATTTTCAAAGTTGGATTCAGTTATCATATAAATACTCATCTCCAATTAATTATTTATTGTATCTTAAAATCCATGTATTACAGTATATAACATAAGAAGAAAAAATGTTAACAAATAAATATTAAAATCCTTGTAATAAATGATGAAATCATAAAATATAATACTTTATAAAATAATATCTTATATGGGTGAAGGTGTTGAAATGAAACATTTTAAAAGTATTAATAGCGAAAGTTTTTATAAAGAGCCTATGAGCTTTAATAAATACTCTAAAAAAGATTTATTAAAGTATTCTATAGGCTCTAATTTATATATGAATGCACTTATGGATATCTATAACAAGATAAAATTAAGAAAAATAAAGGATATAACTACCATTACTATTTGTTTTGAAGATTCTATTAGAGAAAGTGATGTAGACAAAGGAGAAATTAATGTTTTAAAGTCTTTAGATAAGATAAATGAAGATTTAGCAAGAGGAGAAATAAATGAAAAAAATATTCCATTAATATTTATTAGGGTTAGAAGCAATTATCAATTTATTAAGTTTTCATATAGGTTATCTAAGGATCAATTAAAATTAATAACAGGATTTATATTTCCTAAATTTAATAAGATAAATGGACCACAGTATTTAGAGCATTTAAATACCATAATTAATGAGTATGATGATAAAATTTATGGAATGCCTATTCTAGAAAGTGAAGAAATAATATATAAGGAAAATAGAATGAAAGAAATTCTATATTTAAGAAATTTAATTGATGAATATAAGGATTTAATCTTAAATATTAGAGTAGGAGGAACTGACTTTTCATCAAAATTTGGATTAAGAAGAAGTAGAGATAATAGTATTTATGATATAGGAGTAATAAATGACTGTCTTTCTGATATAGTTAATATCTTTGGTAGGTATAAAGAAGAATATATAATCTCAGCACCAGTATGGGAGTATTTTTCTTATGATATTAATTCTAAAGAGGTTAAAGGATTAATTAAAGAAATAAAGTTAGATAAAGAAAATGGATTTTGTGGGAAAACAATAATTCATCCAACTCAAGGTATTTATGTTAATTCTATTTATTCAGTAAATTATGAGGATTATATGGATGCTACCAATATATTAAATCACAAAGAGATTGGGGGAGTCTTTAAGGGTTATAGTAATAATAAGATGAATGAAGTATCCCCACATTATAATTGGGCAATAAGAACCTGTAATAGAGCTAAGGCTTTTGGAGTTCTTAATAATAAAATTTCTTATAAGGATTTACTTTATAAGGATGGAGTTTATGATGAAAATTAATGTAACAAATAATATATATAAATTGGATTTGAAAGATTTAATTTCAATAGGATATAGAGAAAATAATAATGAGAGAAGCTTTTTATTTATAAGTAAGGTTTTAGGAAAGCACATAGAGGTAAGACCTAATATGTGTAAAGTTATTGGTTTACTATTAACATCAGTTTTATTTGGAGAAAATGAAAAGACAAGAGTCCTTATTAATTATATAAAAAATCAAGAGGACAATGAGGAAGCGATAAAAGATGTTATAAAATTAGCTTATAAAACTAATGAAAAAATCATTGTTTTAGGATTTGCAGAAACAGCCACAGCACTAGGTATGGCAGTGGCTTCAGCTATAGAAAACTCTTACTATATAACTACAACAAGAGAAAATATAAAAGATATAAATTCAATATTTAATTTTGAAGAAGAGCATTCACATGCAACAACACATAGATGTTATTTAATAAATCATAATAAATTAAAGGAAGCTAATAGAATAATTTTAGTAGATGATGAAATAACTACAGGAAAGTCTATGTTAAATATAATAAAGGAATTAATTAAAGTTACAAAGGTAAAGAAATATATAATCCTTAGTATTTTAGATTTAAGAAATATTAAATATAGAAATTTATATAAAGATTTTGCTAATGAAAATAATATAGAAATAGAAGTAAAATCTTTAATAGCTGGTGAAATATATGAAGAGGATAAAAAAGTATATGTAAATAATAAAGAAGTTATAATAGATGAAATAGCTCCTGTAGCTTCATTAAATATTATGTCAAGAAGAGGTGATTATTTAAAGTTTACAGGAAGATTTGGAGTAGATTTTAATGAAATTCTAAAAATAGAAGAAGAAAGTAAAGAAATTGCAAAGATAATTGAAAAAAGAATAGGAAGAGATAAGAAAATATTAGTACTAGGACATGGAGAAAATATATATATTCCCTCTAGGATAGCTTCATATTTAAGTGGAGATGTCTATTTTAAAAGTACCACTAGAAGTCCAATTCATTGCTCAAAGGAAGAAGGATATTTAATTAATGAAAGTCATCTTTACTTTCATAATAGAGACAAGTACTATTTTTATAATAAAACAAAAATAGAAGATGAATATGATTTAGTACTTTTAATTTCAGAGGATAATTTAAATGTAAAGCTTACTAATAATATGTTGATATATAAGCCTTAATTTAAGTGAGATGTATATTTAAAATGGATATACTTTTTTAAGTTTACTTTAAGTGAAATTAATATTTATAAATTTTGTAGCCTAAAGTTATTATTATAGATTCTTGACAGGTATTATTTAAAAGTAGTATTATAATAATGATAATCAATATCAATTGTAAAATATTGATTATCATTATTAATATGATTATTGAATGATGATTTAAATTAATATTGTTAGAAGTCTAACTATATTAATTTTTACTAGAATATTTATATAGATTTAGAAAGGATTGATTAATATGGCTACAAAATATCCAATGGCACAGTTAATTATGGAAAGAAGAACAATAAAGAAATTTAAGGATGAAAGTATATCTACAGAATTATTAGGTGAGTTACTAGAAGTTGCTAGCTGGGCTCCAAATCATAAATTAAGAGAACCTTGGAGGTTTATAATTTATAATGGTGAAGGTAAGAAAGTAATAGCAAATGCAATAGCTGAAGTAGCTTCAAAGGGAGCTAAGATGAAAAAAAGCCCTGAAGAAATGAAGAAATACTATGAATCTGTTCCAGCACATATACTTGTTGTAATGCATGAAGATCCACAGCCTTTTGTTAGGGAAGAAGATTATGCAGCGGTTTGTGCATTAATTCAAAATTTCCAACTGGCAGCTTGGGAAAGAGAAGTAGGTGTATTTTGGAAAACTGATTCATTTTTAACTTTACCTGAGTTTAGAGAAGCTGCTGGTGTTGCACCAGGAGAAAAAATAGCAGCTATTTTACAGGTTGGATATATTGATAATGTTCCAAAGCCTCGTAATAGAACTGCAATAGATAAAAAGCTTACTGTAATTGATGGTAAAGACCACGAATAAAAGAATATGAAATAATAGGTATAAAAAATAGTATTAGGATTTTATTATAATTCTAATACTATTTTTTTATTTAATAATAATTTAATATTCTATTTAATAATTGTATGTAATAATATCCATATATTTTGAAGATAATAAGTAAGATGAATATAATGACAAGTAAGTCTATTAACTATTATGTATACATATTCTACTATACAAAATGGTTATACAAAAATAATAAATACAAAAGAAGGAGAGTATATTATGAATAAAAAGTTACCTAAGGAAGCTTATGGTGGTACTCATGGAAAAGATTATGTTCCATATGTTACTGATAAGGCAAAAAAAGGAGCAAATATTCCTGTTGTAATAATTGGTATAATATTATCTGCTATTTTTGCAGCTTCTACAGCTTATTCAGGTATGAAGTCTGGATTAACTGTTGCGGCAGGTATACCAGGTGCAATAATTGGATCAATGCTGATAGGTGTATTTGCACGTGATAAGGGTATACTTGGTAAAAATATAACCCAAGGTATGTCTAGTGGTGGAGAATCTATAGCTAGTGGTATGATTTTTGTTTTACCTGCAATAATATTAATAGGTAATAATGTTACCTTTATGGAAGGCCTAATAGTAGGTGTTGGTGGAGTTTTATTTTCAATAGGAATTATATCTTTAGTTTATAATTATTTAATAATTGAAGAACACGGTAATTTAATGTATCCAGAATCCTTAGCAATATCTGAAACCCTTGTAGCTTCTGAAGGAAATGGAGATGCTGTAAAATACATGGGAATTGGTTTTGGAATAAGTGGTATTATTAATGTTTTAACTGGATCATTTTTAAATTTAATAAATAACACAATATCTTATATGGGAAGTAAATTTTATAAGTGGAAGTTTTCTATTGAAGTAAATCCACTTTTAGTAGGAATAGGCTTTATAGTTGGGTTAGAGGTATCTTTAACTATGTTTGCAGGTTCTATATTAGCTAATTTTGGAATAGCTCCATTAATAGGATACTTTACAGACTTAGCTGATAAGAATATAGTATCATGGAATAATTCAGCAATGTATCTTAATCAAATGGATGTAAATGCAATATCATCAAGTTATGTTAAGTATATTGGTGCGGGAATGATGCTTTGTGGTGGTATAATAGGAGCACTTAAGCTTATACCAACAATAGTAGTTTCTATAAAAGAAACATTAAAAGCAAAATCAAGTAATGATTCTAATGCAGAAAGAAATTCAGGTGGAATAATAGTACTTTTAGTAGGAGTAGTAATTGCTTTTATATCAGCATTTATGATTTCACAAAGTATTATGATGGCTATAATAGGAGTAATTGTTGCATTAATTTTATCTTTATTATTTGTTATAGTATCTGGTCGTTTAACAGGAACAATAGGAACATCAAACCTTCCTGTATCAGGTATGACAATAGCATCTTTAGTTATATTAACACTAGTATTTGTTGTTATGGGATGGTCAACAAAAGCAGATAATAAATCATTACTTTTATTCGCTGCATTTATGGTAGTAGCAATTTCAACTGCAGGTGGATATAGTCAATCTCAAAAGGTAACATACCTAATAGGTGGAGATAGAAGTGAAATGAGAAACACCTTTGCTATAGCAAGTATAGTTGGTGTAATTGTGGTAACAGGAACTATATTATTACTTTCAAACCAATTATCAGTGACAGGAGCAGAGGCACAATTTGCCCTTCCTCAAGCAAATTTAATGGCTACATTAACATCAGGTATAATGTCTGGTGATTTACCATGGCCAATGATTTTAGTTGGTGTTGTAATGGCATTATTTTTATTACTATTAAACTTACCTATAATGACTATTGCAATTGGTTTTTATTTACCAATTTCAACAACTTCAATTATATTAGTTGGAGCATTAATTCGTGTATTAGTTGAAAAGATGAGTAACAGTGAAAAGGAAAAAGAAGAGAAGGTTTCTAATGGAATAAGCTTATCTTCAGGACTTGTTGCAGGTGGATCTATAATAGGATTAGTTGGAATAATTTTACAAGTAACAGGTATAATAACACCTAAGACACCAACTGGTTTTGCAGCTAGTAATATTATGGGATTAATATTATTGATTGCTTTAGTTGTAGCTACAACATTACCTATTATAAGAACTAAGGCGAAAAAGAGTTAAGAATACACAAAAGTATTTAACAAGAAAAATTAATATATAGTTTAATATAATATATAATTTTAATAAATGGAGTTGTTTGAAAATAACCTAGATATTAGTTATTTCTAATATTTAAGGTGGGTTTTTCTAAATAACTCTTTTTTATTTTAAAATAATATTCCTTGATAATAAATATAATTAATTTGATAAATGATAGTATTTTTATACAAAAAATATATAATTAGTGATAGAATTAAAGTGAAGAAATTATTAGTTAGGGAGGAAAAAATATGGACTTAGATAGAAAAGTTGTCAATACCATTAGAGGACTAAGCGCTGATGCAGTTCAAAAAGCTAATTCAGGACACCCTGGTTTACCTTTAGGAGCAGCACCAACTGCGTATGCTCTTTGGGCAAAAGTTATGAATAATACACCAAAAGATGTAAATTGGATAAATCGTGATAGATTTGTTCTTTCAGGTGGACATGGATCAAGTTTATTATATAGTTTATTACATTTATTTAATTATGGTGTAACTATTGATGATTTAAAAGAATTTAGACAATTAGATTCTAAAACTCCAGGACATCCAGAATATGGACATACTGTTGGTGTAGAAGCTACAACAGGACCATTAGGAGCAGGAATGGCTATGGCGGTAGGAATGGCTATGGCAGAAAAACATCTTTCAGCTGTATTCAATAAAGAAGGATATCCAGTAATAGACCACTATACATATGTATTAGGGGGAGATGGATGCTTTATGGAAGGTATATCATCAGAAGCCTTTTCATTAGCAGGAACATTAAAATTAGATAAATTAGTTGTATTATATGATTCAAATAAGATTTCTATTGAAGGATGTACAGATATTGCATTTACTGAAGATGTAAAAATGAGAATGAAAGCCTTTGGATTTAACGTATTTACAGTAGAAGATGGAGATAATCTTGAAGAAATATTAAATGTAATTAATGAAGCTAAGAAATCAGTTGGAAAACCTATATTTATAGAAGTAAAAACTAAAATAGGTAAGGGATGTCCAGCTAAAGAAGGACTAGCATCTGCTCATGGAGAACCTTTAGGAGCTGATAATGTAATAGAATTAAAGAGAAACTTAGGATTATCTGAAGATAAGGATTTCTGTGTTGATGAAGATGTATATGCTCATATAGCATCTGAACAAGAAAGAGCTGATAAAGTATATGAAGCTTGGAATAATATGTTTGAAGATTATTTTGCTAAGTACCCAGAAATGAAAGATCTATGGGATAAATATTTTAATGTTGATTATAAAAAAGTGTTAGATGAAAGTTCTGAATATTGGCAATATGATAAAAAAGCTAATGCTACAAGAAACTTATCTGGTATTGCTATGAATAAGATTAAAGATTTATTCCCTAACTTTATGGGAGGAGCCGCTGATTTAGCACCATCAACTAAAACATACTTAAATGGAGTTGGTGATTTTAGTAGTGATAATTATGCAGGAAGAAACATACATTATGGAGTTCGTGAATTAGCTATGGCAGGTATAGGAAACGGGCTAATGTTACATGGTGGATTAAAGACTTATGTTTCAACTTTCTTTGTATTTAGTGATTATATTAAGCCAATGGCCAGATTAGCAGCACTAATGAATTTACCATTAACATATGTTTTAACTCATGATAGCATTGGTGTTGGTGAAGATGGTCCAACTCATGAACCAGTGGAACAATTAACAATGCTTAGATCAATGCCTAACTTTAATGTATTCAGACCATGTGATGCAACTGAAACAAATATTGGATGGTATTTAGCAATGACATCAAAGGGAACACCTACAGCTTTAGTATTAACAAGACAAAACCTACCTGATATAGAAGGTTCAAATAAAGATGCTATGAAGGGTGGATATATAATTGATGATTCTAATGGAGAACCAGAAATTATATTAATGGCTTCTGGATCTGAAGTTTCTTTAGCTATTGAAGCTAAGAAGAAATTAGGAAATGATAAAATTAGAGTAGTAAGTATGCCTTGTATGGATATATTTAAAGCTCAAGATTCAGAGTATAAAGAAAAGGTTCTGCCAAGAAGCGTAACTAAGAGAGTTGCTATAGAAGCAGGATCATCATTAAGCTGGGGAGAATTTGTTGGCTTTGATGGTAAATATATAACAATGGATACTTTTGGAGCATCAGCACCAGCTGAATTATTATTTGAAAAGTTTGGTTTTAGTGTTGATAATGTAGTTAATGTAATTAACAAATTATAAAACCTAATTAAATTAATATAATAATATAAATGAAGTTATCTTACAGTTTTAAATTTTATTATAGACTGTTAAGATAGCTTCATTTTTTTATAGTTATTTACAGTAATTAGAATTGTTGTAATAAATTATATGGAATAATATAATAATTATATATATTTTACTTGAATTTATAATGTATTTTTATAATTAATTCTTATGTAAAATTAAAATGAATATATTGAGAAAGAGTGGGGGAAAGGAAATGATTTTTGAAAAAATAAATATTTGTGACATAACAGATAGGCTAAAGGATAGCAAGGCTTATATAAATGTTTATATTCCAGATAATAGTGTGGAAATCGATATTAATAAGAAAAGGAAAACTATAATTATATGTCCTGGTGGTGGATATGTAGGTACTTCAGATAGAGAAGCTGAACCAGTAGCCTTTAAATTACTTTCAGAAGGGTTTAATGTAGTAATTTTAAGATATAGTGTTAATCCTAACAGATTTCCCACTGCACTATTAGAGTTATCAGCTACTATAAACTATCTTCGTGAAATGTCTGATAAATGGAATGCTGATATAAATAAAGTTATAACTTTTGGTTTTTCATCAGGAGGGCACTTAGTAGGAAGCTTAGGAGTATTATGGAATAAAGATTTAATTTCTGAAGCTTTAAATATAAAAAATGAGAATATTAAACCTAATGGAATGATACTTTCTTATCCAGTTATAACAAGTGGAGAGTTTGCAAATAAGGACTCCTTTGATAATTTACTTGGAATAGATGCGAGTAAAGAAGAAAGAGAAAAATTCTCTTTAGAAAAATTAGTATCTAAGGATACTCCAGAAACCTTCTTATGGCATACTTTTAATGATACAGTTGTACCAGTTGAAAATTCATTGTTTTTTGCTAGTGCTTTAAGAAAAAACAATGTACCTTTTGAACTTCATATATATCCTGATGGTGTACATGGATTAAGTCTTTGTGATGTAAATACAGCATACAAAGATAATAGTGATCTTATAAATAAACATGTAGAATCCTGGTTTGAATTAGCTGTTAAGTGGATTAATAGAATTTAAATTAAGAAGAGGCTTTGGAAGGATATAAAACTTTTATTATAGGTTGTTCTAACAGCCTCTTTTTAATAAGATTTAGCCTTAAAAATTATATTTGGAAAGATTATAAAAATACTGATATAATGATAGTTAATAATATTAAAGTGCAAATAATATATAGGATACTTTGGAATAACTTAATTACAAATGAGAAACTATACAATAGTAGGTTTAAAATCGGAGGTAAATAAAAATGATAAAGCTAATAGCATCGGATATGGATGGTACATTGTTAAACAACGATCATGATATTGATAAAGAAACAGTGGAGGCCATTAGAGAAGCAGAAGAAACAGGAATAATATTTGCAATTTCTACTGGAAGAGAGTATGAAAGTGTAAAAGAGGTTTTAGATAGACATAATATTAAAGCACAATGTATTTTATCTAATGGAGCTGAATACAGGGATGAAGAGGGTAAAATATTAGATATAATAAACATAGATAATGAAAGTGCTAGAAAAGTAATAGATATCTTTGATGAAAATAATTTTTCTGCAAGAATTTTTACTAATGAAGGAATTTTTACTACATCAACAAGAGAAAAAGCTTTAAAAGAAGTTACATATAGAACTAAGAGTTTAAATCCAGAATTAACTGAAGGTGAAGCAAGGGAAATAGCAGAAAATCATAGATTTTTTAAAGTTTTAAAGTATATTGATGATTTAGATAAGTTCTTTGATAGAAATTTAGAAATAAGAAAGTTTGTTGCCTTTCATAAGGATACAGAGACAATAGATGAAATAAAAAAAGAGATTGGCAAGATAGAAGGATTAGCTGTATCATCTTCCTTTAGAGATAATATAGAAGTAACTGATATAAATGCTCAAAAGGGAATAATCTTAGAAAAGGTGGCTAAGAAGTTATCTATAGAAAAAGAGGAAGTAATGATATTAGGAGATAGTTTTAATGACTATTCTATGTTTGAAATATTTGAAGAAACTGTTGCTATGGAAAATGCAATTCCAGAAGTTAAGGCTATAGCAAAATATATAACTGATACTAATGATAATCTTGGAGTAGCAAAGGCTATACGCAGTCTTTTAAATAATGAGTTAGATAAAATCATAAAGAAATGATAGTATATAATCTTTAAAAACCAAAGCAACTCCTACTATTTATAAAAGGGGTTGTTTTTTATAGAATATACACATCTATACTAATTAATTTCTTGAATTAAATTTTCAAGTATAATATAACTTGTAGTAGATTTAGTTATAAATGGAGGATTATATGCAGCAAAAAATAGAGAAATATAAAACAGTAATATTTGATATGGATGGAGTTTTATTTGATACAGAAAAAATATATCTAGATGTTTGGACTAAGATCTTTGAAAAATACGGTTATAAAATGACAAAAGAAGTATATTGCAAAGTAATTGCAACAGGAAGAGAAAATGTAAAAAAAGTATTTAAAGATGAGTTTGGAGAAAACATACCCATAGAAGAAATGTATGAAGAAAAAGATAAAGCTTTGTCTGAAGAGCTAAAAAAGAAAATTCCTGTTAAAGATGGTGCAGAGGAGTTGCTTAAGTACTTAAAGGGCAAAAAGTATAAGCTTGCATTAGCAACATCTGCCTCTAAAGAAAGAATGGACAAACAGTTAAAGCAATCTAATTTTAAAAAGATATTTGATGAAGTTGTGTGTAGGGATGATGTTAAAAAAACAAAACCAAATCCTGAAATATTTTTAAAGGCAGCTAATAAACTTAATGTTAGTCCAGAGGAATGTATTGTAATAGAAGATTCCTCAGCTGGAGTTGAAGCAGCCTATAAAGGAAATATGACTCCACTTCATGTAGTAGATTTAAAAGAAGCAGATGAAAAAATAAAAAAGTATAGCTATAGAAGCTTCAATAATTTATATGAGATAAAAAATTATTTTAAAGGAGAATAGATAATGAGTGAAAAAGAGAGGATGTTGTCAGGAAATTTATATATGCCTTATGACGAAGAACTTATAGCTGATAGGAAAAAGTCCAGAATGATTACTAGACTTTTTAATACTACTACAGAGGAGCAAAAGGATTATAGAAAAAGATTATTAAAAGATTTATTTGAAAAAACAGGGGATAAATTATCTGTTGAACCACCTTTTAGATGTGATTATGGATGTAATATATCAGTAGGAAATAATTTTTATGCCAATTATGATTGTATAATTTTAGATGTATGTAAGGTGGATATTGGTGATAATGTATTTTTTGCTCCTAGAGTCTGCATATATACTGCCGGTCACCCTATAGATGCTGAAATCAGAAATGTGGGTTTGGAGTTTGGAAAGCCTGTTAAAATAGGAAATAATGTATGGGTAGGAGGAAGTACAGTTATTAATCCTGGTGTTACAATTGGAGATAACGTAGTTATAGGTTCTGGTTCTGTAGTAACTAAAGATATTCCTGATAATGTTATAGCAGTGGGTAACCCTTGCAAAGTACTAAGAAAAATTACTGAGGAAGATAGAATTTATTGGCAAAAGCAAAAAGAAGAATACTATAATGACTTACATATTTAATTTTAAAATTAAATGCACCTAGTAAGGTTAGATATCTATACCAAACCTTACTAGGTGCATTTATATATTCATATAAAAACAAATTAAAATAAGATTATATAAACTAAAGGAATTATAATAACTAGTCCTAAAATATTATAAAGAGTAAAGGACTTAAAATAATTACTACTTTCTTCTGGAAACTCATTAGTATAAATCTTAAAAGAAATAACACTTGCAAGAGATGATATTAATGTTCCTAGTCCTCCTATATTAACGCCAATAAGTAATTCCCTAATTGAAGTTGTAAATCCTGATAATAACATAGTAGCAGGTACATTACTAATTACTTGGCTTATTAATATTGAGTAAGTAAAGGTTGCTTTTCCACTATTTAATATGTACTCCATAAAGTTTTTTACAGTATCTAAGGTAGATATATTGCCAATAAAGATAAAAAAGCCAATAAAAGTAAGCAAAAGCGAGTAATCTACTTTTGAAAATAAGCTTTTATTAAATAGTGATACTGTTATTAATGTAATGATGAATACAATTTTATAATCTATTAAATGAAGTACTGATAATAAAATTATAAAAAATAGAGTGGAAAAAATAATAACTTGTTTTCTATCTTTTATATTTATATTTTTTAAATTAATATTCAATGTTGCATTCTTTTCTTTAGAAATAAATAAAGCTAGTAAAATAGTTGATATTAATAATAGTGGAAAAGTAATTTTTAAAAAATCTATAATACCTAATTTATAAAAAGAATAAATAAAAAGATTTTGAGGGTTTCCCATAGGTGTAAAACTACTTCCTAGATTAGCAGCAATTGTTTGGAATATAATTATTTTTAATGGGTTAAAATTAGCTTTTTTTCCTATTATTATAGTTAAAGGTACAAAGGTTATTAAAGCTACATCATTTGTAACAACCATAGAAGCTGCATATGTAATAAAAACTAATGCAAAGGAAACGGATATATATGAAGTACACTTTTTAAGTATTTTGCTTGCAATTGAATCTAAAACTTTTAGTTCATTAAAAGCAGAAACCACTATCATTAAATTAAATAAAAGTATTAATACTTTAAAATCAATATAAGATAATCTAGGAGTTGAAAATATACAACTAAATATTGCTAAGGCTATTGATATAATCAATACTATTTCTTTTTTTATAAAATCTATAAGTTTTATTCTTTGGATTGATACTATATTTACGTTCATAAATGCTCCTTTTTAAATATAATTTTACGCAATATAAAGCCATCAGGTTTTCTGATGGCCTTTTCTTAATTTGTTATTGAATTTTTTTTATACTTCATTATAAGTTTGTCTACAGTTGGCATAGTGGATGGACTCCAATTTAAGCTTGTTATGTATTCTATTGGTAGCCATAATAACTTTGTATATTCCTTTGATGATGGCATGTCCTCTA
Source organism: Clostridium sp. (assembly GCF_021443865.1). GTDB lineage: Bacteria > Bacillota > Clostridia > Clostridiales > Clostridiaceae > Clostridium. Next base: position 15,218 of record NZ_JABUTB010000001.1, on the reverse strand, counting down.
ACATTGAACATTTAGCCACCATAGTGTTTAATATGTAGTCATCGTATTCATATGTAGTTGCACTAAATAAAGAATTAACTTTAATTTTACAATTTAATTTTTCATAGATTTCCCTTACTATGGCTTTTTCAGGTGGTTCACCGTCTTTAATAATTCCACCAGGGAATTCCCAAAAGCTTGAAAAAGACATATCCTTTGAATTTAAAGTACAAAGTACTTCAGATTTGTCATTTTCAATAATAGCACATACAACCTTCATAATTCTTTTCACAAACAGTCACCTCTAAAAATAATAATATCATATAAGTTATAAAAATTATATATAGTTTAAACATTATTTTGTATATAACATAATATACTTAATATTTCGACAAAATATATAAAATCTTTAAGCTGAATAAAAATAATATTAAATTCAAAAACTATGATTGAATAATTAAAACCTATTATAAATATTTTAATAATAGATGGTAAAGTCGAATTTTAATTTAGTNATTTTAATAATAGATGGTAAAGTCGAAGTTTAATTTAGTATACTACAAATAGTTAATAAAATGTTAAATTTGTTAAAAATAAATGTAAAAAAAGATAATATATTGTCATAAAATAAGATGTTTAGTATAGTATATATGTGAATATTAAGTTAAAGATTAAAAATATATTAGAGGTGGCACATGATAAAAATCGAAAAACTTAAAAAGGTTTATAGCAATGGATATGAAGCTCTAAAGAGCATTAATCTTCAAATTAATGAAGGTGAGTTAGTTTGTCTTTTAGGTCCTAGTGGATGTGGTAAAACAACAATTCTTAATTTATTAGCTGGGCTTTTAGATCCAAGTGATGGAGATATTAAATTTGATAATGAATCAGTTATAGATAAGCACCCTAAGGATAGAGGTATTGGATTAGTTTTTCAAAACTATGCTTTATACCCACACATGACAGTTTTAGAAAATGTAATGTTCCCACTTACTGTTGGTAAAAATAAAAAACCAAAGAGTGAAGCAATGGAAATAGCAAAAAAATATATGGCAGTTACAAGTATTGAAGAACTAGCAGATAAAAAGCCAGGTGAAATGTCTGGTGGGCAACAACAAAGAGTTGCAATAACAAGAGCTTTAGTTCAAAACCCAAGAATACTATTACTAGATGAACCTTTAAGTAACTTAGATGCTAGATTAAGATTAAAGATTAGAGAAGAAATTAGAAGACTAGTTAAAGAAATTGGTATAACTACAATTTTCGTTACTCATGACCAAGAAGAAGCATTATCTATCAGTGACAGAATAGTTTTAATGAATGAAGGTGTAGTTCAACAATTTGATATACCTCAAAATCTTTATTTAGAACCAAAGAATCTTTTTGTAGCTAAATTTATGGGTAACCCAATAATAAATTTAATTGATATGAAAAAAGAAGGAAACAAATTAGTATCTAAAGATTTTTCTATAGACTTAGGACTTTTAAATAAAGATAGATTTAAAGAAGAATTAACTGAAGAAAACTACATTGTTGGAATTAGACCAGAGTATTTTGTATTAAGTGAAAATCCATTATTTGAAATTGAAGCAGAATCTGTAGAGTTAATAGGAAAAGATTGTATTATAAACTTTAATGTTAATGATACAAATGCAAGGTCAATTACAGATATTAATAGAAGATTTGTAGAAGGTGATAAGATTGGCCTTGATATTGATTATAATGGAATTTATTTATTCCAAGAGAATGGAGTTAGAGTGTACTAATGAAGAAATTTAAGTATAGAGCAGAAAATTCACCACAAGCATGGTTATTTTTACTACCTGCTTTGTTAATAGTCGGAATATTTAATGTGTTACCTTTAATAAAAACATTTATTATGTCTTTCCAAAAGGGCACTTTAAACAACTTAACATTTAATGGATTTAAAAATTTTGAAATAGTACTTAAAGACCCTAAATTTCATACAGCAATAGGAAATACAGCACTATTTTCTTTTGTAGTGGTTCCAGTAGGTTTAATTATATCTATGTTTATAGCTATTACAATATATGAAAAGATTAAGTATAAAGATGTTTTTGAGACAATTTTCTTTATACCATACTTAACAAGTGTTATAGCTGTAGGTATTGTATTTAGATTTTTACTAAATGGTGAGTATGGAATTATAAATTATATATTAGGAATTTTTAATATAGGACCATTTAATTTTCTTGATGACCCTAGTATGAGTATGATAACCCTTATTATATTTGGTATTTGGTCAGGTCTTGCTTTTAATATAATTATATTACTTTCAGGATTAAGAAATGTTGATAAGAGTTATTATAAAGTAGCTGATATGTTTGGGGCTACTAAAGTTGAACAGTTTTTTAGAATAACATTACCTCAAATGATACCAATTATTACGTTTTTATTAACGGTGAATTTTATTAATGCCTTTAAGGTTTATTCACAGGTATTTGCAATATTTAATGGGAAAGCAGGTATTGCTGATAGTGCAACAACAGCTGTATTCTACATATTTAATAAATTCTATGTAGAAAACCGTTATGGTCAAGGTATGGCTGCAGCAGTAGTACTGTTTGGCTTAATTTTAATTTTCACATTAATACAAAATCGTATATTAAAAAGAATATCTAAGTAGGTGAAAATATGAAGAAGATTAATTCAGTTTTATCAAAAACATTTATAGTTTTAATGGCAATAATAACATTGTTTCCTTTTGTATATATGATTTTATCAAGTTTAATGACATATCAAGAGGCGATAAGTATACCACCAACACTATTTCCAAAGGAATTTCAGTGGAATAACTTTTCACTTGCAATGGAACAGGCTCCTTTTGGAAGATACTTTATTAATACAATAATAGTTTCTGGAATTTCTACTATAGGTACAGTAATTACTGCTATTTTAGCTGGATTTGCTTTAGTTAAATTAGAGTTTAGATATAAAAATATTTTAATATTAGTTATGGCGGCTTTACTTATGGTACCTTATGAAGTTACTGTATTTACAAACTATCAAACTATAGCTCAGCTTGGATTGTTAGATACATATACAGCATTAATATTACCTTCACTTGCAAGTGTTTTTTACATATTTTATTTAAAAGAATATTTAACAAGCATTCCTCTTTCATATTATAAAGCAGCAAAGGTAGATGGATGTTCGGATTTAGCTTTTATACATAGAATACTTGTACCTTTAGCAAAGCCAGCATTATTTACTATGGGTATATTAAGTTTTATAAGTGGATGGAATTCATTCTTATGGCCAATCTTAGTAACAAATAGTAAGGAAATGAGATTGTTAAGTAATGGACTAAGCTCCTTTGCAACAGAAAGTGGTACCAGTGTACAACTTCAAATGGCAGCATCAACTATAGCTATAGTACCAATACTAATTTTATATTTAATATTTAGAAAACAAATAATTAGAGGAGTTGTTAAGAGTGGTGTTAAAGGATAAAAAGACAAAGATAACTTTTCACAATGGTATATTAACTATTGGTGGAACAATAATTGAAGTAGCATATGAAGATAGCCATATATTCTTTGATTTTGGTAGTGAATATAATCCAAAAGCTCCAGTTCAACCAGAAAATCTACAAGATTTATTAGATGAAAATCTAGTTCCATATTTAGATAATATCTATGATCCAAGTATTCCGTTAAAGGGATATGAATCAAAAGAAAATAAGTTTAAGAATACAGCAGTATTTTTATCACATATGCATTTAGATCACTCTAAAATTGTGAACTATTTAAATCCAGAAGTACCTCTATATACTTTAGAAGGAACAAAATCATTATTAAATACTTTAAATATAAATAATGATTTCTTATTCCCACTTTATGAGAATAAAGGAAAGAATACTAGAGATATAATTGGAGTTAAAAACAATGAAATTATAGAAATTGGTAAAATAAAAGTTAAGGTTATGCCAGTAGATCATGATGCTTATGGTGCATGTGGTTTATTAATTGAAACTCCAGATTTAGTTATTTCATATACTGGTGATATAAGACTTCATGGTTATAGAAAAGAAGACACACTTAATTTCTGTAAAGAAAGTGAAAACTGTGATGTATTATTAATAGAAGGTGTTAGCGTATCTTTCCAAGATTTCGATGAAGTTAGAGAAGATGAAATATCAAATGAACCTGAGTTAATAGAAAAAATAAATGAAATAGTTAAAGAAAATCCAAATAAGCAAATAACATTTAATTATTATATTTCAAATATAGAAAGAATTCTAAATATAATTAAGACTAATCCAAGAAAAGTTGTTTTATCAGCATATTATTCTTATGTTCTTAAGGAAGCAACAGGTTATGAATCTTATTATTATTCATTAGATAATAAGGAATATGGATTAAATAAAGATTTAGAAATAAATTTTGAAAAATTATTAAATGATGAAGGTGACTTTTTCTGGCAATTAGATACACTTGCCATTGAATATATGGATAAATTAAAAGAAGGCGGAATTTATATTCACTCAAATGCAGTTCCATTAGGAGATTTTGATCCTAAATATGAACCATTTATAAAGAGTTTTGAGGATAGAAATATTAAATTCGAAAGAATATCATGTAGTGGGCATGCACATCCTAATGATTTAATTAAAATAATAAATTTAATTAAACCTAAGTTATTAGTTCCAATACATTCTTATCGTCCAGAGAAGCTATATAACGAAAATGGAGATGTACTTTTACCAGAAAAGAAACAAACTATATAATTGGAGGACAAAACTATGAAGATGAAGAAAATACTTGCTCTAGCACTTTCATTAGGCTTATTAACTGGTTGCTCAAATAAGGGTGCTACTACTTCTAATGAAGAAATCGTAACAGAAATCACAGCACCAGTTGAAATTACTTTCTGGCATGCAATGAATGGAGATTTAGAAAAATCTCTTCAAAAATTAACAACTGAATTCATGGATAAGAATCCTAATATAACTGTTACTTTACAAAACCAATCAAGTTATAAGGATTTACAACAAAAAATAACTGCAACAGTTGCAAGTCCAAAGGATTTACCAACATTAACTCAAGCATATCCAGATTGGATGTTTAATCCAATAAAAGATAAGCTAGTTACTGATTTAACTCCATATATTGAAAATGAAACTATTGGCTTCGATAATTATGAAGATATATTACCAAGCTTTAGAGAAGCAGCTATGATAGATGGCAAGATATATGGTATGCCATTTAATAAATCAACAGAAGTTTTATGGTATAATAAGACTTTATTAGATGAATTAGGATTAGAAGTTCCATCAACTTATGAAGAATTAGCTCAAGTTTCTAAGACAATAAAAGAAAAGAAGGGAATTCCAGGAGCAGGTTTTGATGCATTACATACATATTACACTACTTTCTTAAAGACAGAAGGAAAGACATTTGATAATAATTTTGATGTAACTAGTGAAGAATCAGCTAAGGCTGTTAATTATTACTTAGAAGGCGTTAAAGAAGGATATTTCAGAATTGCAGGAACTGACAATTATTTATCAGGACCATTTGGTAATGAAACTGTAGGTATGTATGTTGGTTCAAATGCTGGTGAAAACTTTGTTAAACAAGGTGTTGCTGATAAGTTTGAAATTGGAGTAGCTCCATATCCAACAAATGCTTCATTACAACAAGGAACAGATTTATATGTATTTGCAAGCGCTACTGCAGAACAAAAGACAGCAGCATATGAATTTTTAAAATTCATAACTAGCAAAGAAAAACAAATTCAATGGGGTTCAGAAACTGGATATATCCCAGTAAGACAAAGCGCTCTTGAATCTGAAGAATACAAGAATTCAGGAAGCTTAATAGCACCAATTCTTGCAGATGCAACTAAAAACTTATATACAAATCCAGTAATAAGCGGAGCAGATGCTGCATACCGTGAAGCAGGTACAGTATTAGAATCAGTATTAGCAAATCCTAACAATGCTGATGTTACTAAAAAGCTAGAAGAGTTTAAATCTACTTTAAATTCAATTTGGGAATAATATAATAGGGGCTTATTAAGCCCCTTAATTAAAAATGTAAAATGAAGAATGTAGAATTAATGTGAAAACTCCTTAGGGAGTTTTTAAAATTATTATAATTTAAGTAATTTGGTACAAATTACATCCGCAATTTTACATTCTTCATTCTTAATTTTACATTGCGCGTTAGTGCATTACGGAGGTTTTATGAAATTAGTTATTTATCAAACTAGTGATTTACATGGATTTGTATATCCAACTAATTATGTAACTGAGCAGTCTCTTGGAATATTAAAAATAGGGACGTACATATTAGAAGATGAGAAGAAATATGATGCTTCTTTAAAAATAGATTGTGGGGATTTAGTTCAAGGTTCAGCATTAACTCACTATTTATCAAAGCAAATGTTGGAAAATAATCCTATAGTGGAATTATTAGAGGATGTTGGCTATGATGCTTATGTATTAGGTAATCATGAATTTAACTATGGATTGGATTATTTAAAAGCTGCTTATAGTATGGTTTCTGATAAAATAATAAACGCAAATATTAAAGGTTTAGATTTTGAAAGTAAACCTTATAGAATATTCGATATTAATGGATTTAAAATCGGGTGTATAGGCTTTACAACATCTTTTATTCCAAATTGGGAGCAAGAAAAGAACATAGAAAACTTAGAGTTTTTAGATCCAGTTAAGATTTATGGAAAATACGAAAAAGAATTAAAAGAAAAATCGGATATGATAATAGTATGTTATCACGGAGGTTTTGAAAAAAGTTTAGATGGAAATAATACACCTACTGAAAAGTTAACAAAAGAAAATCAAGGAAGTGAATTATTAGAAAACTATAATTCTATAGATATAGTTTTAAGCGGCCATCAACATAGATCCTTTATAACAAAAGTTAATGGAGTAATATGCTCACAACCTATGCATAACGGACAAAACTTTACAAAGATAGTAATTGATACAGAAACTAAAGAAGCTACTTATGAATTAGTAGATGTATCTAAGTTAAATGATGAAATAAAAGAAAGCTTAGAAAAAAGATTTATTGATGTAAATAAAGAACTACAAGGATATTTAGATAAAGAAATTGGTCATTTTAAAAATGATATAATTTTAGATGATATATTTATTGCAAGACTTAAAGGACATCCCTTTATTAACTTCTTACATGAGGTTCAATTAGATATTTCTAAAGCAGACTTTTCAGTTTTATCTTTATTTGATACTGCTATTGGATTTAAGAAAAATGTTTCAATAAGAGATGTATTAATAAATTATCCATATCCTAATACTTTAAAGGTACTTAAGATAAAGGGAAGTAAATTTAAAGAGGCTATGGAAAAGAGTGCTACTTATTTTGTTTTAGAGGATAATGAAGTTAAAATCAATGAGGAATTTTTAGTTCCAAAGGTACAAAACTACAATTATGATACATTTGCAGGATTAACTTATGAAATAGATCTAAATAAGGAATTTGGAAATAGAGTTGTTTCTATGAAAAAAGATGGAGAAAATATAGATTTAAATAAGGATTATACTGTAGTTTTAAATAACTACAGGGCAAGTAACACTTCTATTTATCCATCATATGAAAATGCAGAAGTAGTTCAGGAAATAAATATGGATATGAGTGAACTTATTATAAATTATTTCCAAAGAAATCATGAGGTAGATGTACCATATGAAAGTAACTATATAATAAAATATTAATTATAAATAGTATAGAATTTTATTAGAGGCTGTTTTACAGCCTTTTTTTTATTATAAAATAAAATTATGGAACTGATATCATATATTTTATAAAACAATTAAATAAAATTAAATGGTAAACGTTGACAATTGAATATGGAACTGGTATCATAAAATAAAAAAGAAGGGGATGGTTTTATGAAAAAAGAAAAAATGGTTGCTGAATCCATTTTAGAAAATATTGGAGGTGTGGACAATATTAAGTCCATAGAACATTGTGCAACGAGGCTTAGACTTATATTAAAGGACAATAAAAAGGTTAATTCAGATGATATAGAGAAAATAGATGGTGTTAAAGGTCAGTTTATGGCAGCAGGGCAATATCAAATTATTTTAGGTACAGGTTTTGTAAATAAAGTATATGATGCTATAAAAGGTTTAGATGAGAATATAAAGTCAGATAATAAATCTGAGCTGTACGAAAACATGACTTTATTACAAAAGATTAGCCGTATTTTAGGAGATATTTTTGTTCCTATAATTCCAGTACTTGTTGCAACGGGAATGTTTATGGGACTGCGTGGTTTACTAACTAACTTAGGAGTTAATTTTAATGAAAACTTATTAGTTTTATCACAAGTTCTTACAGATACTGCTTTTGCCTTTTTACCTGCATTAGTTGCTTATTCAACTATGAAAAGATTTGGTGGTACTCCAATTATAGGCTTTGTATTAGGTTTAATGCTAGTTGCACCTCAATTGCCTAATGCATATTTAGTAGCATCAGGAGCTGCAGAACCAATGTATATGTCTTTATTAGGATTATCTATTCCAATAGTAGGATATCAAGGATCTGTATTACCAGCCTTAGTAATAGCTATAATTGCAGCAAAACTAGAGAAATCATTAAGAAATGTAATACCTAATGTTTTAGATTTAATAATCACTCCATTTTTAACTTTATTAATTTCAATGATAATTGGATTATTAGTAGTTGGACCTATAATGCATCAAAGTGAAATAGTAATATTAGGACTAGTTAAATCCTTTATAACAATCCCTTATGGAATTGGAGCATTTATAGTAGGCGGAATAAATCAAATTATTGTAGTTACTGGAGTTCATCATGTTTTCAGTGCTTTAGAAATAGACTTACTTGCAAATACAGGAAGCAATGTATATAATGCAATTGTTACAGGTACAGCCACAGCTCAAGGTGCGGCTGCATTAGCAGTGGCTATGAAGACTAAAAATAAAACTAAACGTTCATTATATATATCAAGTGCAATACCTGCATTTTTAGGAATTACTGAACCATCAGTATTTGGTGTTAATTTAAGATATATAAAACCATTTGTTTGCGGATGTATAGGGGCAGCAATTGCTGGAATGGTAGCAGGAATGCTAAATTTAGCAGCAACTGGAATGGGAATGACAGGATTACCAGGAGTATTATTATATTTAAATGGACAAGTTATAAGTTATTTATTAATATTATCTATTAGTATAGTAGTATCATTTGCATTAACATATGTAGTATTTAAAACTGAAGAATAAATCTAGGGGGAATTTATATGAGTAAAATCACAATCCAAGACATTGCGAATATGTGTCAAGTTTCTAAAAGCAGTGTTTCTCGTTATCTTAATGGAGGATATGTCAGCAAAGAAAATAAGGCTAAAATTCACGAAGCCATTGAAAAAACTGGATTCGAAGAAAATTTCTTTGCAAAAAGATTAAAAACTAAAAAAAGTAATTTAATTGGAGTGATTATTCCTCGTATAGATTCTTCTACAGTTGGAAAAGTTCTAAATGGAATTAATAGTGTTATTGAAAAAGAAGGATATACTACCATCATGCTGATTTCTAATCTTAGTGTAGAAAAAGAATTAGAACATATTAATTCTTTATATCAACAAGGTGTAGATGGAATAATAGTAGATACTCTTGGAGTTACTAAACAACATGTAGAATTAATTAATAAGATAGAAATACCTGTTATTTGTTTATGTCCTGAAAATGAATATATAAATTGTATGAGTATAGATGATTATGAAGCGGGAAGAATAATGGGTAAATATTTTTATAACTTAAACCATAGGAATATTGTTTTTTTAGGAGTAAGTGAAAAAGATAAAGCTGTAGGGTTTATAAGAAAAAAGGGCTTCTATGATGTATTTAAAGAAAGTGGAGAAGAATACAAAATTAACTTTGTAGAAACTGATTTTACTTTTAATAGAGCATATGAAAAGGGAAAAGAAGTTATGTCTTATAAACCAAGTGCAGTTGTATGTGCTACTGATAATATTTGTTTAGGGTTGATGTTATATTTAAATGAAAATAAAATATCAATTCCAGATGAAGTATCAATAGCTGGATTCGGAGGATATGATGTAGGAGCTGTAATATATCCTCCTCTTACAACTATAGACTTTAATCATGGAATTTTAGGCGTAAAATCTGCAGAAGCCATATTGAAAATAATTAATGGAGAAGAATTTATAAAAGATGAGGCTATACCTCTTAGTTTAATTGAAAGAAAATCAGCAAAAGAGTTTTATAAGGAGTAATATGAAGAAATCAGTATTAGAATTAAATGAGAAATTTAGTAAAATTACATATCCTTTAAAGGGAGAATTTAGAAATAAATATCATCTAGAAGTTCCTGTTGGACTTATAAATGATCCTAATGGATTATCCTATAATAAAGGAGAATATAATATATTTTTTCAATGGAATCCTTATACATGTGAACATAAATATAAGCATTGGGGACATTTAAAAACAAAGGACTTTATAAGATATAATAAACCTAAATTAATTCTTGCTCCAGATTCAGAAATCGATAAGGATGGTTGTTACTCTGGAACAGGAAAGTTTATAGATGATAAATTAAATATATTTTATACAGGAAATGTAAAAGAAGATAATATAAGAATTCCCCATCAAAATATAGCTTTATTTGATGAGAATAATAAATTAATAATGAAGAAACCTTTAATAGTAGGAAAGCTAAATGGATATACCGAGCATATTAGAGATCCTTTTTATATTAATATTCATGGAATTCATTGCTTATTAATAGGAGCTCAAAATGATAAATTACAAGGTAGAGCTGTAATTTATACATCTAAGGATATGGAAGCTTGGGATTTTTATGGTGAAATTAAGACTAACTTAAGTGATTTCGGATATATGTGGGAATGTCCTAATTTAATTAATATTAATGGACAGGATATTCTAATATTTTCACCGCAAGGTCTAGAAAAAGGTGAGTTTGAATTTCAAAATATATATCAGTCAGGATATATATTAGGTGAGTACAAATTTGAAAATAATGTATTTTCTCATGACTCATTTAATGAATTAGATTATGGATTTGATTTTTATGCGCCTCAAGTATTTAAAGATGATAAAAGAACTATAATGATTGGATGGCTTGGAATGCCTGAATATAATATAGAAAAGGAAAGTCCTACATTAAATAATAACTATATTTATACTTTAACTATGCCAAGAGTTTTAAGAGTAGAGGATAACAAGATTAAACAAGAACCCTTAGAGGAAATGAAGCTTTTAAGGAATAAAGTTATACTAGAGGCTGAAAAGTTAATTTGTAATAAACATGAGGTTGATATAGAAACTAGGTCTATAGAAATAAATTTAGAACTAGAAGTTTTTTCTGACTTTAAATATATTCTAGAATTTACTAAAGATAAAATTATTTTAGAATATAAAAAAGAAGAAAGAGTTTTTATATTAGACTTTACTAATTTAACTAAAGGTAAAACTGGTGTTAGAAAAGTTAAGCTTCCTAATGAGGGACTAGGAAAATTACAAATATTTATTGATGCTAGCACTTTAGAAATATTTATAAATGATGGTGAAATCACTATGACTTCAGCATTTTTCGTAGAAGATAAGGGCTTAAAACTAAATATAAACTCAAATAAGGATATGAAAATTAATACATATAAAATATGGGGAATGAGAGAGTTTATATATGAATAAAATAATTAATAAGTTCCATAATAGTATTTGAATTAATACTATTATGGAACTTTTTTATTTATAAAGGGAATTATTTTTTTATAAATCCAAATAATAAAAAATAATAAGAACTATGAATAATAATAAGGAGCGATGTATGATGAAGAAGAGGAAGGGTGAAGATCAAAATTATTATGATTTAATAAAGCAGATATTTAAATGGATTATATTAAGTATTATTATGGGGGTTCCTATTGGAATTATAGTGGGTTTATTCAATAGGATTTTAACAGCTGCAAATACTTTTAGAAGAAATCATGAGTATATTATATATTTATTACCTATTGCAGGATTAATTATTACCTTTATATATTTAAGAACTAAAAGAAATGCTTATTCAGGAGAAAACTTACTTAAGTCAGAAGTTCAATCAGCAGCTAAAGACATTCCTTTTTATATGATATTTGTAGTTTTTATAGGATCTCTACTTACAACTTTTTGTGGTGGTTCAGCAGGAAAAGAAGGGTCAGCAGTTGCAATGGGGGGGACTTTAGGAGATTTTATTGCAAGAAAGCTTAAGTTATCTGATGATGAGCAAAGAACTTTAGTAATATGTGGAGTTGGAAGTGCCTTTGGAGTAATATATGATGTTCCTTTTGCAGGGGCTATTTTAGGTATGGAGCTAGTTTTAAAAGGGAGATTTCATTATCAAGCATTAATTCCAGCTTTTTTAACAACTGTAGTTTCTAATGAAATAGCAATTTGGATTGGTAGTAAGTCAGTAGAATATCCTAGCTTAGTTTTAGATGATTTAAGCTTTATAGTAATTATGAAATTAGTGTTATTAGGAATTATATTTGGGGTTGGAGGATTTATATTTAACTTAGTTTTAGATAATAGTAGTAAAGCCTATGATAGATTTACTAAAAATCCATATATTAAGGCCATTATAGGAGGAGCTATTACAATAATATTATTTTGGATAGCAGGAGATAATTATAATGGTTTAGGTCAAAGCTTTATAAATGATTCCTTTAAAAATCATGTTAGCATAATGGATTATATATGGAAGGTTATATTTACTGCCGTTGCTCTAGGTTCAGTTTTCCAAGGTGGTAGAGGAAATCCAACATTTTTTGCTGGGGCAACCTTAGGAAGTTTTGTTTCTAAATATATTAATTTACCACTTACCTCTGTTACAGCATTAGGAATGATAGGTGTATTTTGTAGTGCAACTTCTCTTCCTATAACATCAATAGCTATGGCTTTGGAGTATTTCGGTGGCGAAGAAATGCTAGCAATAATTATAGTTATGACCATAAGCTATATAATATCAGGCTTCTATGACATTTTAGTAAAAAGAAAGCTTCCAAAGGAAAAAGGGAAAATATTCGAAGGTGTTATTCATAAAAACAAGCCAGATGTATAAGAAAAATTAATAATTAACATAAGAAAAAATCTAAGGAGGAAAATATTTTGCTTAAAAGAAATAAAAAATACTTTATATTTGCTTTAGTAGCTATAATTACATTAATAGCTTCATTAATCTTAATTAAAAATAAGAAGGATATAGAGGTGATGGCAGATGGGGGAAATATTAATAATACTATTATACCTAAGCCATTATCTTATAAAGAAAATGAAGGTAAATTTATAATTAATAAAGATACTACTATTTTTATAGAGGGAAAAGATGAAACAGAAACAACAGAGATAAATAATATTGCAGAATATTTAAGAGGAAAATTAAATCCAGCTACAGGATATAATTTTAATATAAGTAACAATGAGAATAACAAAGAAAATTATATATACTTAACAACATTAAAGGGAGAAAGTACATTAGGAGATGAGGGATATAATATGACTACTACTTCTAATGGAGTTAAGATAACAGCCAATAAGCCAGAAGGATTATTTAGAGGTATTCAAACCTTGAGACAAATGTTACCTCCAGAAATAGATTCAAATAAATTAGTAAGTAATACTGAATGGAGTGTTAAAAATTCAGTTATTTATGATAAACCAGAGTATAGCTATAGAGGATTAATGATAGATGTAGCAAGGCATTTTTTTACTGAAGAGGAAATAAAAAAACAAATAGATATTGCAGCTGAATATAAGATAAATAGACTTCATTTACATTTAACTGATGATCAAGGTTGGCGTATAGAAATAAAGAAATATCCTGATTTAACTCTTATAGGCGGAAGTACAGAAGTTGGTGGGGGACCTGGAGGGTACTATACTCAAGAACAATTTAAAAGTATAGTTAAGTATGCAGCTGATAGATATGTAGAAATTATACCTGAGGTAGATATGCCAGGACATAGTAATGCTGCTTTAGCTTCTTATGGCTTTTTAAATCCAGATGGAAAAAGAAAACCATTATATACTGGAACTGATGTTGGCTTTAGTACCTTAATGACAGATAGTGAAAAGACCTATGAATTTATAGATAATGTAGTTAAAGAAATATCAGCAATTTCACCTTCTAAATATTTTCATATGGGTGGTGATGAAGCTGAAAGTACCAAAAAAGAAGACTATGATTATTTTGTAGGAAGGGTTTCTAAGATAGTTGAGAAATATGGAAAAACTCCAATAGGTTGGGATCCAATAGATACAGCTCCAGAAATAAATTCTAGTGTTGTACTTCAAAATTGGAAGGATTCAAATGAAGCTGCTAGGAAAAAAGAAATGAAGATGATAATTTCAATTGCAAGTAAAGCCTATTTAGATATGAAATATAATAAAGATACACCTTATGGCTTAGATTGGGCTGGATATATTCCTATAAAAACTGCCTATGAATGGGATCCAACAGAATTTGCACCTAAAAATTTGATTTTAGGAATTGAAGCACCTTTATGGACTGAAAAAATAACTAATCTAGAAGAAATGGAGTATATGATATATCCAAGGTTACTAGGCTATGCAGAAATTGGGTGGACCCCTAAAAATCTTAGAAATTGGGAAAATTATAAAATAAGGTTAGAAAGTCAAGGCATTAGGATGAATTTAGAGGGTATAAATTACTATAGAGACAATAGTATATGGGAAAATAAATAATATGATTAATTTTATGGCATAATATTATGAAATTTCAAAATATTTTTAAAATATATTTACTACATAATTGTTGTAGTATATAATAAATTTATAAAAATTGTAACATGATATAAGAACTTTTTGAATAGCGTGTTACCAATTATTGGGAATTAGCTTTCTTACAGTCTAGTAAGAGAGCCTTTTTTTATACATAATAATAACAAAAGATAAATTGCAGTAGATTAATGCTATTTTAATAATATAAATAAAGGAGGGGATAAGTAATATTTTAACCACTAATATATAATTAAGGAGGCTATTTAATGAAGAAAAAATCTAAAGCATTAATATCAATTTTCGTTTTGTTTACATTTGTTTTTTTAAACATACCTTTAAACACTATAGTTAAAGCTGAAACAACAAAAAGAGTAAATTTTGCCTTAAAGGGAAGTGCTACAGCTAGTAATGTAGAACCAGGAACAGAAAGTTTCTG
>NZ_JABUTB010000019.1 GCF_021443865.1 Clostridium sp. | reverse complement strand
ATGGTTGTTGCCGTAGGTTACGCTATGGTTATCAACATGATGGCTACAAGTGAAGTATGGCCATTCTTCGCTATCGGTTTTGCAGTAGCAGCTGTCTCTGATCTTACTCTTATCGCACTTGGTACAATCGGTGTTGCCCTTGCCTTCATCTACCTTAACCTTTCAGAAAAAGGTGGAAACGGTGGCGGAACTGCTTCAGGTTCTGGTGACCCAATTGGCGATATCCTAGAAGACTACTAGAAAGGGGCACAAACATGACTGAAAAACTTCAATTATCAAAATCTGACCGTCAAAAAGTTTGGTGGCGTTCAACTTTCCTTCAAGGTTCTTGGAACTACGAACGTATGCAAAACTTAGGTTGGGCATATGCTTTAATCCCTGCCATCAAAAAACTTTATACATCTAAAGAAGACCGAGCTGCTGCTCTTGAACGTCACTTGGAATTCTTCAATACTCACCCATACGTTGCCGCTCCGATCATCGGTGTAACTCTTGCCCTTGAAGAAGAACGCGCAAATGGTGCTGAAATTGATGACACAGCTATCCAAGGGGTTAAAATCGGTATGATGGGACCTCTTGCTGGTGTCGGTGACCCAGTCTTCTGGTTTACTGTTCGTCCTATCCTTGGTGCCCTTGGTGCTTCACTTGCTATGGCAGGTAACATTGTTGGTCCACTCCTATTCTTCTTTGGATGGAACATCATTCGTATGGCATTCTTGTGGTACACTCAAGAGCTTGGTTATAAAGCTGGTTCTGAAATCACTAAAGACCTTTCAGGTGGTATTATCCAAAAAATCACTAAAGGTGCTTCAATCCTTGGTATGTTCATCCTTGCTGTCTTGGTTGAACGTTGGGTATCAATTACATTTACTGTTGATCTTCCTGCAACTCAATTGTCAGAAGGTGCTTACATCGAATTCCCTAAAGGAAACGTAACAGGTACTGAACTTCAAGGTATTCTTGGTGATGTCGCTAACGGACTTAGCTTGACTTCTACACAAACTAATACCCTTCAAAGTCAATTAGACTCATTGATTCCTGGTTTGATGGGACTTCTTCTCACATTCTTCTGTATGTGGTTGCTTAAGAAAAAAGTTTCACCAATCACAATCATCATTGGATTGTTCATCGTTGGTATCATCGCTCGCTTCTTCGGAATCATGTAATAAAAGAAAGGAAGGATTTCGGTCCTTCTTTTTTTATTATGTTATAATAGACTAAAAGCTTATCAGAGGAGATGACATGGCACAATCAATTAATTCTACGGTAGAATTAACGACTACTGGTGTTTCTTACCTCGGTATGGGGGGAAAAGTTGGCAAATTTCTTTTAGGAAATAAAGGCTTAGAATTTTACAGCGATACTAATGTTGAAGATTACATTCAAATTCCTTGGGAAAATATTGAAAAAATCGGAGCAAATGTTTCTCGCAATAAAGTCAGCCGTCACTTTGAAGTCTTTACTGACAAAGGTAAATTTCTTTTTGCCTCAAAAGATTCAGGAAAGATTCTAAAAGTAGCTCGCCAACATATCGGAAACGACAAAGTTGTCCGTATGCTAACCTTGATTCAAACCATTATTAAAAGACTATCAAGATTTGTCAAAAGGAAATAAATCTAGTATAATAAAGAGTACGGATAAGTAAGAGTGGAGCTCTTTCAGAAAGTCTGCGGTTGCTGTGAGCAGATAGAGTGATAATTCCGAAATTCTACCGTTATATCATTTAAAAATAGAAAATTAAGTGCACAGGATGTGAAGCTGGATGGAACCGCGCGATTGCGCTCCAGCAAGTTTACATGCTGTGCTTTTTGTTCATCTGAGCTTTATTTAGCCATATGAACGCTGAAGACTACTGGAGGAAAACTATGTTAGACATCAAACGTATTCGTAACGATTTTGACGAAGTCGCTAAAAAATTAGCAACACGTGGCGTTGCTGCTGAAAAATTAGCTGAATTAAAAGAACTTGACGACAAACGCCGTGAATTGCTTGTCAAATCCGAATCAGCTAAGGCTGAACGCAACACAGCATCTGCCGCTATCGCTCAAGCAAAACGTAACAAAGAAGACGCTTCTGAACAAATTGCAGCAATGCAAAAATTGTCAGCAGATATCAAAGCTACTGACGCTGAATTAGCTGAAATCGATAACAAATTAGCCGAATTCACAACTACACTTCCAAATATCCCAGCCGCTGATGTTCCTGTCGGTGCTGACGAAGATGAAAACGTAGAAGTTCGCCGTTGGGGAACACCTCGTGACTTTGACTTTGACATCAAAGCTCACTGGGATCTTGGTGAAGACCTTGGTATTCTTGACTGGGAACGTGGTGCCAAAGTTACTGGCTCTCGCTTCCTTTTCTACAAAGGACTTGGTGCTCGCCTAGAACGTGCTATCTACAACTTTATGTTGGATGAACACGCTAAAGAAGGTTACACAGAAGTTATCCCACCTTACATGGTCAACCATGACTCAATGTTCGGTACTGGTCAATATCCAAAATTCAAAGAGGACACATTTGAATTAGCTGACTCTGACTACGTTCTTATCCCAACTGCGGAAGTGCCACTTACAAACTACTACCGTGGTGAAATCCTTGACGGTAAAGAACTTCCAGTTTACTTCACAGCAATGAGCCCATCATTCCGTTCAGAAGCTGGTTCAGCTGGTCGTGACACACGTGGTTTGATTCGTCTTCACCAATTCCACAAAGTTGAAATGGTGAAATTCTCTAAACCAGAAACATCATACGACGAATTGGAAAAAATGGTGGCTAACGCTGAAAACATTCTTCAAAAACTTGGTTTGCCATACCGTGTTATCACACTTTGTACTGGCGATATGGGATTCTCAGCTGCTAAAACTTATGATTTAGAAGTTTGGATTCCAGCACAAAATACTTACCGTGAAATCTCAAGCTGTTCAAATACAGAAGATTTCCAAGCCCGTCGTGCCCAAATCCGTTACCGTGACGAAGTAGACGGCAAAGTCAAACTTCTTCACACACTTAACGGTTCAGGTCTTGCCGTTGGACGTACAGTCGCTGCAATCCTTGAAAACTACCAAAACGAAGACGGTTCTGTAACAATTCCAGAAGTTCTTCGTCCATACATGGGTGAAGCTGAAGTCATCTCACCTAAATAATAAATTATCCTGCTAGCCAACTGACTAGCAGGTATTTTTACTAAAGAAACCAAAATACAATAAAAATCCCCTTGAACCATCCTCAAACCAAGAAATTTTTCAGGATTTGAGGCTAGCACAAGCGGGATTTTTTAATATTTTCTAAAACGTTGATAACGACTTTCAAGGAGTTGTTCCAATGGTAGTTGACTAAGCTCATCTAATTCAGTGATTAGATTTGTTTTAATCATTTCAACAATTTCACTTGAAAAATAGCCATGTTCGGGAATAACTTTATCAACTACTCCCATATTATAAAGCTCACCAGCTGTGATTTTCATCAATTCAGCGGCTTCTGTCGCACGAGAGCCATCTTTCCAAAGAATAGAGGCAAAGCCTTCTGGACTCAAAATCGCATACATGCTGTGTTCGAGCATCCAAACCTTATCAGCTACAGCGAGTGCAAGAGCACCACCAGAGCCCCCTTCACCAATGATAATAGCGATAATTGGCACTTTAAGGTCGCTCATTTCAAGTAGATTGCGTGCAATGGCTTCCCCTTGCCCACGTTCTTCAGCACCAACACCAGGATAAGCTCCCGCTGTATTGATAAACGTAACGACAGGACGACCGAATTTTTCAGCTTGTTTCATCAAACGTAATGCTTTACGGTAACCTTCTGGATTTGGTTGACCAAAATTGCGTTTGAGATTTTCTTGTAAATTTTTTCCTTTTTGAATACCAATAACTGTCACAGGACGACCATCTAGGCGTGCGATACCGCCAACAACGGCACCATCATCAGCAAAATGACGATCGCCATGAAGTTCCATGAAATCATCAAAAATGAGTTCAGCGTATTCCAAGGTTGTCAAACGTCCTTGGTCACGCGCTTCTTTCAATATTCTTGATACATCGCTACTCATTTAGCACCTCCATGAAACGCAACTAATTTGGCAATAACATCTGGCATTTCCGTGCGTTTAACAATCGCATCAACAAAGCCATGTTCCAAGAGGAATTCTGCCTTTTGAAAATCCTCAGGCAAGTTTTCTCGAACAGTCGTTTCAATAACACGTCGTCCAGCAAAGCCGACTAAAGCTTGTGGTTCGGCAATAATAATATCACCTTCCATAGCAAAACTTGCTGTCACACCACCCGTTGTAGGGTCGGTCAAAATCGTTAAATAAAACAGACCAGCTTCAGAATGACGCTTAACAGCAGCTGAAATTTTTGCCATTTGCATCAAGCTCATAATACCTTCTTGCATACGAGCGCCACCTGATGCTGTGAAAATGACAACAGGTAGTTTTTCTCCAATTGCTAATTCGAATAAGCGTGTTATTTTTTCACCAACAACTGTCCCCATTGATGCCATGATAAAGTTTGAATCCATAATGGCAAGCGCCACTTTTTGCCCCTTTATCAAAGCCTTACCAGTCAAAACAGCTTCATCAAGTCCAGTTTTTTCACGCATTTTAGCTAATTTTTCTTGGTAACCTGGGAATTTAAGAGGGTCTTGCGTTTGTAGCCCAGTAAAGAGTTCCTCAAAACTTCCTTCATCTACGGTAATAGCTAAGCGCTCTTTGGCAGAAATTCGAAAATTATAAGAACAAGCTGGACAAATTTTTGCCACTCCTAAATCCTTTTGATAAATCATATGCTTACAAGCTGGGCACTTTGCAAACAATTCATCAGGTACCTCTGGTACTTCACGAGGCGCTGATTGGTTTAGGGAGTTATTGGGAGTAATTCGAATGTATTTATCTTTTTTACTAAATAAAGCCATGAAATCTCCTAATCATTTTCTTTATTATAATTTGGCAAGAAAGTCTCCATCAAGAATGACGTATCGTAGTCTCCAGCGATGACATGCTCATCTGAAATTAAATCCATTTGGAATTCTGCATTTGTGGTAACACCTTCAATTTCTAACTCATAAAGGGCACGCTGCATTTTCATCAGAGCATCAAATCGATTCTCACCATGAACAATAATTTTAGCAATCATACTGTCATAATAAGGTGGAATACTATAACCATTGTAAACAGCTGAATCAACACGTAATCCAACACCACCACTTGGCAAATACAAATCTGTAATTTTACCAGGGCTCGGTGCAAAATTGAATTTCGGATTTTCAGTATTAATACGACATTCAATCGCATGACCTGTGATTGTAATATCATCTTGTGTCACAGATAATGGTTGACCTGCTGCAATACGAATTTGTTCCTTAACAATATCAACACCAGTAACAAACTCAGTGACAGGGTGTTCTACCTGAACACGTGTGTTCATTTCCATAAAGTAAAATTCTGATGTTTTCTCGTCAAGCAAGAATTCAATCGTACCTGCATTTTCATAGTGAACTGCTTTTGCGGCACGAATAGCGGCATCGCCAATTTGAGCACGCAAGGTTTTACCAATGGCAACTGATGGACTTTCTTCTAAAACTTTTTGGTTATTACGCTGAAGAGAGCAGTCACGTTCACCAAGATGAACGACATTGTCATGAGAATCACCTAAAATTTGAACTTCGATGTGTCGAGCTGGATAGATGACTTTTTCGATGTACATAGCACCGTTACCGAAAGCCGCCAAAGCTTCTTGTGAAGCTGATTCAAAGGCAGGTACAAGTTCTTCTGCAGATTCGACTTTTCGAATTCCTTTACCACCGCCACCAGCAGAAGCTTTTAGCATAACAGGATAACCAAGTCTATCAGCCACTTCAAGTGCTTCCTCTGCAGTAAATACCTCACCGTCAGAACCAGGAATAACAGGTACGTTTGCAGCAATCATTTCAGCACGAGCATTGATTTTATCACCCATTTTATCCATGATTTCAGCACTAGGACCGATAAATTTGATGTGCATTTCTTCACACATGGTAGCAAATTTTGAATTTTCACTTAAAAAACCAAAACCTGGGTGAATGGCTTGCGCTCCTGTCACAATAGCAGCTGACAAGACAGCATTCATATTAAGATAAGAATCGGTTGAACGAGCTGGACCGATACAGATTGCTTCATCAGCCAAAATTGTATGCAAAGAATTTTTATCCGCTTCAGAATAGACAGCTACCGTATTGATTCCCAATTCACGCGCTGCACGAATAATACGCACCGCAATCTCACCACGATTGGCAATTAATAATTTTTTAAACATACGTCTGCTTTTATCCTCCTATCAGGAATTGCATCTTTGCAACCCTTGTCAAAATTCTTTATGTTGTCACAGTTTACGTTAAACTACTATTCTTCTTAACTGCCAATAGCAAATGTCAATGTGCCAGAAGCTGCTAATTTCCCGTCAACTTCTGCTTTTGCTTCAACTACAGCAATTGTACCACGACGTTTGACAAATTTTGCTGTCATCACCAATTGGTCACCTGGAACAACTTGTTTCTTGAAACGAACTTTATCCATTCCAGCGTAGAAAACTAGTTTCCCTTTATTTTCTTCTTTTGAAAGTTCCAAAACACCAGCAGTTTGCGCAAGAGCCTCCATAATAAGAACGCCTGGCATTACTGGATATTCTGGAAAATGACCATTGAAAAACGGCTCATTGATTGTCACATTTTTAATTGCAACAATTTCATCGTCACTCACTTCAAGCACACGGTCAACCAAAAGCATTGGGTAACGGTGTGGCAAAGCTTCACGAATTTGTTTAATATCAATCATTTAATCATCTCCTAAACATTCTAGACTAATTATATATGATAATGCAAATGATTTGCAATAAATACTTTTTATATGATAAGAATATATTAAGTATTATTATCAAAATAATATATTTTGACACATAGAATAAATACATATATTGCTATATAATATGAATAAATCATATAATATATATATATTAAATACAAAAGTAAAGATTTGGAGGACATATAAATGGATTTTTCGAGTTTAGTATTAATGGAAAAAGATAAGGATACAGGATTCGTAACAAAAGAATTAGGTAGTTTTCAAGTTTCTGAAGGAGCTTTGTTTGTAAAAAAATTATTTGTTATAGATGGGGAAGTTAATTTGTTGTTTGATACAAATAAAGATGTAGAAGAATGGGAATACTCAGCTATATACGATTTATTTAATTATGAAGCCTTTGTTAAGGAAGAATTTGAGATAGAAGACGTATTAGATGAATACAATCCAACTTTTTTAATTAAATTTAATTATGTAGATGATTATGAGTTTATGAAGGAAAGAGTAACTAAGTGTGTAAACTTAATAGAATCAGCTATGGAGGATGTATTTAAGGCTATTGAAGGAAAAGAAGAAGAATATATTTAGAAAGGAGTGCCGATTTTAGGCGTAGATTATGAGTGATTTAAAGGTATTGAAAAAAAGAGAAGAAATAGAAGATAAGTATAAATGGAAATTAGATAAGATATTTAATAGTGATAGTGAATGGGAGGAAACTTTTAAAAAGTTAAAAGAAGAAGCTCCATCACTTAAGGATTTTGAAGGAAAATTAAATAATAAAGAAAATATAAAGGCTTTCTTAGATAAGTATGTAGATTTAGGAATTAAAGCTGAAACTATATATATTTATGCACATTTAAAATGTGATGAAGATACTTCAAATTCTAAATATCAAGCTATGATGAATAAAGTAGATGCATATATGGCTGAATTTGCATCCTTTACAGCCTATTTTGTTCCAGAAATACTTAGCCAAGATGAAAGTCTTATAAGAGATATAATAAATAATAATGAAGACCTTAAAGAATATAAATTTATGTTTGAAGATATTTTAAAGGAGAAGCCACATATATTAACTAAATCAGAAGAAGAACTTTTAGCTTCAGTTTCTGATTGTTTAGATGCTCCATCATCAATTCATAATATGTTAACTAATGCAGATATGAAATTTGGTGATATTATAGATGAAGATGGGGAAAAGGTTGAGCTTACAGAAGGAAATTATTCTGCATTTATAAAGAGTAAGGATAGAAATGTTAGAAAAGAAGCCTTTGAAACTTTATTTGGTAGATACAAGGATTTAGAAAATACTTTTGCAACAACTTTAAGCAGTTCAATTAAAAACTTTAATTTTGGTGCAAAAATAAGAAAATATAATTCTGCTCTTGAATCTTCTTTAAAACCAAATGATATACCAGTAGAAGTATATAAAAATGCTGTTAATACTATTGATAACAATTTAAAATCTCTTCATAGATATGTTTCATTAAAGAAAAAACTATTAGGTCTTAATGAAATGCATATGTATGATTTATATGTTCCGGTTATTGAAATACCTAAGGAGCATATAGATTTTAATACTGCGGTAGATATGGTTATTGAAGGATTAAATCCTTTAGGAGATGAATACTTAGATATATTTAAATCAGGAGTAGAAGAAGGTTGGATAGATATTTATCAAAATAAGGGGAAAAGAGGCGGAGCTTATTCTTGGGGTGGCTACAAAACTATGCCATATGTGCTTTTAAATTATAATTATGAATTACATGATGTATCAACATTAGCACATGAAATGGGCCACTCAATACATTCATATTATTCAAGAAAAGAGCAACCATATATTTATGCTGGTTATACATTATTCTGTGCTGAAGTAGCATCAACAACTAATGAAGCATTATTAATTCATTATTTAATAAATAAAGAAGAAGATAAGAATAAAAAGTTATACCTAATTAATCAAGAATTAGAGCAAATAAGAACTACAGTGTTTAGACAACTAATGTTTGCTGAATTTGAGCTTTATACCCATGAGTCTTTAGAAAAGGGGACTCCTTTAACTGCTGAAGACTACAATAAAGCTTGGCATGATCTAAATGTTAAGTATTTTGGACCAGATATGATAGTTGATGATGAAATTGATATAGAATGGGCGAGAATACCACATTTCTATTCAGATTTTTATGTTTATCAATATGCAACTGGTTATGCAGCTGCTTCTGCTTTTGCAAAAGCAATACTTGAAGGAGAGAAGGATGCAGTTCCGAAGTATATTAATTTCTTAAAGAGTGGTGGAAGCGATTACCCAATAGAAATTCTAAAGAATGCTGGAGTTGATATGACTACTTCTAAGCCTTTAGAAGCAACTATAGAAAGATTTAATGAATTACTAGATATGTTAGATAAAGAGATAAACTAATTAATTTGGGGTGTTGCATAAATTATAATTATACAACACCCCATTAATATATAGGTGAAGGGTGGGATGTTATTTGGATAAGTTTGAAAAAGTGTTTTTCAATGTTTTAACTAAAGAAATGAAGTTTTTTATGAAGGAATACCATAGTGATTATAATAATAAGGAAAAATGGTTAGCTCTATTAGATATAGATAAAGCCTATGTAGCTGTTATAGTTGTGAGAGATTCTGAAGAGGATATTATATATAACGAAGCTAAAGAATATCTATCTAAAACCTTAAATAAACCTTTTATTATTAATTTAATAGTACTAGCATCAGGGGATTATATAAGCTATGGGGATAACAATTACAATAAATTAGTTTTTTCCTTGAAAGAAAGAGAAGTAATTTATTGTAGTGAAGGCTCAAAAGTTTTTATACCAGTAATAGATTATATAGTAAAGACTGATGGCAAAAAAAGTAAAGGAATAAAAGATTATAAATTTACCTATAGTATAATTCTAATAAATATACTTATCTTCTTAATTGAAATATTTATTTCTGGTAATTTTTTTGATATAGATATTTATACATTAGCATATATGGGAGCTAAGATTAATGATTTTATAAATGAAGGAGAATATTATAGACTTATTACTGCAGCCTTTTTACATGGAGGAATACTTCATATATTCTTTAATATGAGTGCTCTTAATATTATTGGAAGAGAAGTTGAGGGAGTTTACGGTGGCAAAAAGTTTTTAATAATATACTTTATGTCAGCCTTAGGAGGGAACATTTTCAGCTATCTATTTAAGCCTAATAGTATATCCGTTGGTGCTTCAGGTGCTATTTTTGGACTTTTAGGTGCTATGCTTGTATTTGGAATTAAGGAAAGAAAAAAGATAGGCAAGGGATATGTGAAAAACATATTAGAAACCATAGGGTTAAATGTAATAATAGGAATAACAATACCTAATATAGATAATTTTGCCCATATGGGAGGGCTGCTAACTGGAGCTTTAATATCATTTGTTTTATCTAATAAAAAATCTTTAATAAATTAATATTAAATTAATATTAAGAAATGAAAAAGAATTATATTAGATTTTTAGTTATAATATTATAATAGTGATTTTACTAATAGAAAGGAGTGGTTATTATGAAGGAAAAAGGAAGTAACAGAGAACTCATGGTTGCAATAATATTTACAGTAGTGCTAATTATAACTGCTATTTATGATTTTTTAGCTAGGGATGGAGAAAAACTATTTAGAATAGGCTTAACTTTTATCACTGTAGCATTAGTTTATTTATCATTTATAAAAACTTTCCTTAAGGGTGCAAAAACTATTTATTATATAAATATATTTTTTGTATTTTTATCAATGTATTTAGCAAGTGTATGGAATTTTTATTCGATAACTAATTATGATAAATTTCTACATCTTTTATCAGGAGCAATAATAGCCATAATTGGCTATATTCTATTTATATATATAACTAACGATATCTCTAGAAAGGAAATGAATCCTTTAACGCCAGCTATATTTGTAATTCTTTTTGCAACAGCAGCTGCAGGAGTATGGGAAATTTGGGAGTTTACCACTGATTCATTATTTGGACTATCAGCTCAAAATAATAGTTTGAATGATACAATGTGGGATATTATATGTGGAACTGCAGTTGGAATTATTACAGCTATTCCTATTTATATCCATAGTAAAGGGACAAATATAAAGATAATTAATAAAATTATAAATGAAATTGAAAATAACAAATAGTAAATACATAAAAGGGTAGAAATATATTAATTCTACCTTTTTTTAAATAAATTTAATATTTTATATTTGCAAAATATTATAAAATGTTGTATTATTTTAATAAATTAATAAAAATTCAGAATATTTTAAAAAGATATAGTAAAAAATAATACGTTATTGTATTATATATATATTAGTTGAAAAAGAGGTGGCAATGGTGTCAGGAAAAGGGTATATTAACAAAGTAATTAGTGAAGTAGAAAGAAGAAATAATGGAGAAAGTGAATTTTTAGATGCAGTAAAGGAGGTACTATATTCTCTTACACCAGTATTTGACAAACATCCTGAATATATAGAGGAAGGGATATTAGAAAGATTGGTAGAACCTGAAAGACAAATATTCTTTAGAGTTCCATGGATAGATGATTCAGGAAAAGTACAAGTTAATAGAGGATTTAGGGTACAATTCAATAGTGCAATTGGACCATATAAAGGTGGTTTAAGATTTCACCCTTCAGTAAATCAAAGCATAATAAAGTTTTTAGGTTTTGAACAAATTTTTAAGAATTCATTAACTGGACTACCAATTGGCGGTGGAAAAGGTGGATCTGATTTTGATCCAAAGGGCAAATCAGATAGAGAAGTAATGAGATTTTGTCAAAGCTTTATGGCTGAATTATGTAAGCACATAGGTTTAGATACCGATGTACCGGCTGGAGATATTGGTGTTGGTGGAAGAGAAATTGGATATATGTATGGATACTATAAAAAGATTAGAAATGCCAACGACCAAGGAGTTCTAACTGGTAAGGGATTAACTTATGGTGGAAGCTTAGTAAGAACAGAAGCTACTGGTTATGGGTTAGTATACTTTACAGAAGAAATGTTAAATGATAACAATTCAAGTTTTAAAGATAAAAAAGTAATTATTTCTGGATCAGGTAATGTTGCAATCTATGCATGTCAAAAGGCTCAAGAGCTAGGTGCAAAGGTAGTAGCTTTAAGTGATTCTAATGGATATATATATGATGAAAATGGAATTAATCTAGATATAGTTAAAGAAATAAAAGAAATAAAAAGAGGAAGAATTAAAGAGTATTTAGATAAGGTTCCTAATGCCAAATATGTAGAAGGATTTAGAAATATTTGGAAAGAAAAGTGTGATATAGCACTTCCTTGTGCAACACAAGGAGAAATAGACATTGAAGCTGCTAAGATTTTAATTGAAAATGGAGTTGAAGTAGTTTCAGAGGGAGCTAATATGCCAACAAATTTAGATGCTATAGAAGAATTACAAAGGGCTGGAGTTATGTTTGGACCAGCTAAAGCAGCTAATGCAGGAGGCGTTGCTTGTTCAGCTTTAGAAATGTCACAAAATAGTATGAGATTATCTTGGACATTTGAAGAAGTTGATGCAAAACTTAAGGAAATAATGGTTAATATTTATAATAATTCCAAAAAGGCTGCTGAAGAATATGGCGTTCCAGGAAATATATTAATTGGAGCTAATATTTCAGGATTTTTAAAAGTTGCAGAAGCAATGATGGCTCAAGGAATAGTATAATAGTTTAAATCTCAAAAATAGCAACCCCTATTTTGAGTTTATATAAGAAGTTCTTATATTTATATTAAGAACTTCTTAATTTTTGCACTTTTATGAAGTTTTTTAGTGATATAGGGGTATAATAACTTTAGACAGTTAGATTAAATTTAGACAGTTAGATTA
Source organism: Clostridium sp. (assembly GCF_021443865.1). GTDB lineage: Bacteria > Bacillota > Clostridia > Clostridiales > Clostridiaceae > Clostridium. Next base: position 9,826 of record NZ_JABUTB010000019.1, on the reverse strand, counting down.
AAATGAAAATAGGTATAAATTTGGCATAAAGAATATTAATTAAATTTTAAGATTTGTGTACTTGATTTTTTGTTGTTATTAGAATAATATTTAATTTGATGTTAGAGGGAAATTATAATGTAGTAATATTTTAAGGAAGACCCTTTATTTAAAGGAGTGAATTAGATGGGAGAAAAAATTATTTTTGCTACAACGGCTATATTTCAATTAGTTGTATTTGCATTAATGATGTATTATTTTATCTTGGCGTTCTTTGGATTTAAAAGAAAGAGTGAAAAGAAAAATTATACGCCAACAAAGAAATTTGCAATGATAGTGGCAGCACATAATGAAGAAGTAGTAATTGGTAAATTAATTGAAAGTATGCTTAATCAAAATTACCCAAGAGAGCTTTTTGATATTTTTGTTATTGCAGATAACTGTACTGATAATACTGCAAAAATAGCAAGAAAGTATGGAGTATATGTTTACGAAAGGTTCAATAAAGAACAAAAAGGTAAGGGATATGCTCTAGAGTGGATGTTCGATAAAATCTTTAAAATGCAAAAGAAATATGATGCAATAGCAATTTTTGATGCTGACAATTTAGTTTCAAAGAATTGGTGCAAAGAAATAAATTCAAAGATGCTAGAAGGATATAAAGTGGTACAAGGATACATAGATAGTAAAAATCCTAATGATTCATGGATATCAGCTTCTTATTCTATAGCCTTTTGGACTCAAAACAGAATGTATCAATTAGCTAGATCAAATGTTGGGCTATCTAACCAAATAGGTGGAACAGGGTTTGCAATAGATGTAGATATATTAAAAGAATTTGGTTGGGGTGCAACTTGTTTAACAGAAGACTTAGAATTTAGTTGTAAGTTAATATTAAATGGTGAAAAAGTTGGTTGGGCCCATGATGCAATTATTTATGATGAAAAGCCATTAACTTTAAAACAATCTTGGGTTCAAAGAAGAAGATGGATGCAAGGTTTTACAGATGTAGCATCAAGATATTTCTTTAAGTTATTAAAGAAAGGTCTTAAAGAAAGAAAATGGTTTGTTTTAGATTGTGCTTTATATGTAATTCAACCTTTCTTTACATTAATGATTGGTATTTCAACTATTTTAAGCTTTATTCAAGGTATGACTCCAAGTCATATATTTGTTATTAGTTATTTAACAGGTGATTTTACATTTAAGCTAATAGGTGTTATCCAATTTATAGTTACGCCTTTAATGCTAAAACTTGATAAGAAGATATCTTCTGGACTATTCTGGATGGTGCTATTCTACACATCAAATGTTTTTGTATTACCTATATTTTCAACTCAAGCTGAAAATTATATACAAGTGTTAATTATAGATTTAGTTTATAATATAGCATTTTTATTAGCAGCAGCATTATTCTTAGGTAAAAAGAAACTTATTATGTTCTTTAGATTTTTATTATATGGACTATATACATTGACTTGGATACCAATAACAGTAGAAGGTATGCTTAGAAAGAATAATAAGGAATGGAATCCAACTAAGCATGTAAGAAATATCGAAATATATGATGTTTAATAGTATATGAGGCATAGCGAAAGCTATGTCTTTTTTTATGAAATAAAATGTTTTAGTTTAATTTCACATAAACACCGAACATTAGTTTGACTTTTGATGAAGAAAGATTTATATTTTTATTTGTAGTTTAATTATGATAGAATTAAAAAGATTATAATAAGTGTTGATGGTTAAACTAAGCAAAAAGAAACTTATATTAGTTAGCAAAAAAAATTTTGGAGGTTTGTATGAGTACAGATTTAGTAAAGGGATATGATGTTACAGATTTAACTTCCTTAGAAAAATTAGAACCAGTTAGAGTTAGACCGGGGATGTATATTGGTTCAACAGGAACAAAGGGATTACATCATTGTATATGGGAGATTTTAGATAACTCTATAGATGAAATTTCAAATGGCTATGGTAACAAGGCCACTATTATAATAAATAAAGATAAAAGTATAACAATATTAGATAATGGTAGAGGTATTCCAACAGGGATACATCCAGTTAAGAAGAAGTCTGGAGTAGAAATGGTATTTACTGAACTTCATACAGGTGGAAAGTTCAATAATAAGAATTATAAAACCTCTGGAGGATTGCATGGCGTAGGTGCGGCAGTAGTTAATGCTTTATCATCTTGGCTTGAAGTAGAAGTATATCAAAATGGCAATATATATAAGCAAAGATTTGAATACACATATGATAAAGAACTAAAAAAGGAAATGCCAGGTACTCCAGTTACTAAGCTAGATATAATAGGGAAAAGCAAGGAAACTGGTACTAAAGTAACATTTATGCCAGATAAAGAAATCTTTTCTAATATTGATTTTAAAGTTGATTTAATTGATGAAAGATTACAAGAATTAGCCTTTCAGAATAAAGGTATTCATTTAGAATTAGTAGATTTAAGGAAAGATGAAGAATTTAAAAAGGAATATTATTCTGAAAGAGGACTTTTAGATTTTATAGAATATTTAAATGAAAGTAAAACAGCACTTCATCAAACACCTATTTATTTTGAAGGTGAAAAGACAGTAAATAATATTCAAATGTTTGGAGAAGTATGTATTCAGTTTACCGATTCAACAACAGAAAATATAGCAAGTTATGTTAATAATATTCCTACAACTGAAGCAGGTACTCATGAAACAGGATTCAAAACTGGTATGACAAGAGCCTTTAAAGAAGGTGCTAAAAAACTTGGACTTTTAAAAGAAAAGGATAAAGAGTTTGAAGGCGATGACTTAAGAGAAGGTATGACGGCTATAGTAAGAATTAAAATAACTAATCCGATTTTTGAAGGACAAACAAAAACTAAGCTTGGATCTGCTGAAGCATACACTATGATGAATGACTTAACTTATACTAAGTTTATTGAATGGATAGAAGATAATAAAGAAATAGCTAGTATGATAATAAATAATGCTCTTCAAGCTGCTCAAAGAAGAGAAAAAATTAAAAAGATAAATGAAGCAGAAAAGAAAAAGATAGGAAAAGGAGCAGCGCCTCTTGCAGGTAAAGTAGCAGTATGTACGTTAAAAGATAATACCGTTAATGAATTTATAGTAGTTGAGGGAGATTCAGCTGGTGGTTCTGCAAAGCAAGCAAGAGATAGAAGATTCCAAACTATCATGCCTTCAAAGGGTAAGATAATGAATACAGAAAAGCAAAAGCTTGAGAATGTATTAGCTTCTGAAGAATTAAAAATCTTCAATACTGCCTTAGGGACAGGTACTTTAGATAATTATAAAGAAGAAGATTTAAAATACGATAAAATTATAATTATGAGTGATGCTGATGTTGATGGTTATCATATTAGAACTTTATGGATGACTTATGTTTATAGATATATGAGACCACTAATTGCTAATGGGCATCTTTATTTAGCACAACCACCTTTATATAAGGTTTATAAAACAGTTAAGGGAAAAGAAGTTCATAAATATGCATATAGTGATGAAGAACTTGAAAGTGTTAAAAAGGAAGTTGGAAAGGGTGCGCTTATTCAAAGATATAAAGGTCTTGGAGAAATGAACCCTGATCAATTATGGGAAACTACCTTAAATCCAGAAACTAGAACACTTCTTCAAGTCACTATTGAAGATGCAGCAAAAGCAGAAAAGATGGTTTCATTATTAATGGGAGATATAGTTGAACCTAGAAAAGCTTATATGTATAAATACGGAGAATTTTAGTTAAGAATTGGAGAAAGAATATGGCGAAGAAAGTTAATGAAATACCAAAGGATAATAATATAATTCCAGTGCTTTTAGAAGAAGCAATGCCTGATAACTTTTTGCCTTATGCTATTGAAGTTGCGAAGGATAGAGCTTTACCAGATGTTAGAGATGGACTGAAACCAGTTCATAGAAGGATATTATATGGAGCTTATCAATTAAAAGCCTTTCCAGATAAGCCTTACTATAAATCTGCAAGAATAGTTGGGGATATATTAGGTAAATATCACCCTCATGGCGATACATCAGTTTATGATGCTATGGTTATTATGGCACAGGATTTTTCAACAAAGGAAACTTTAATAGATGGGCATGGTAACTGGGGATCTATGGATGGTGATGGAGCGGCTGCTATGAGATATACAGAAGCAAGACTTGCACCAATAGCTATGGAAATGTTAAGAGATATAGACAAAAATACTGTAGATATGGTGCCAAACTATTCTGATAGTGAATTAGAACCGAAGGTATTACCAAGCAGATACCCTAATCTTTTAGTGAATGGAACTTTTGGTATAGCAGTAGGACTTGCAACTAATATTCCACCCCATAATTTAAAAGAGGTTGCTGAAGGGGTACTAGCATATATAGATAATAATGACATAACTACAAAAGAGTTAATGAATCATATAAAGGGACCAGATTTACCTACAGGTGGAATACTTATTGGTGAAAAATCTCTTTTATCAGCTTATGAGACTGGTGAAGGAAAGGTAACTCTAAGAGCAAAGACATCAATTGAAAAGCTTGATAATGGAAGACTTGGAATAGTTATCACAGAGTTCCCTTTTAGAAGAAATAAAGCAAGGCTTCTGCAAACTATATCAGAGATGACTGGTGATAAAAAGCATGCGAAGGCTTTAGAAGCAATAACAGATATTAGAGATGAGTCTGATAGAAGTGGTGTAAGATCTGTTATAGAATTTAGAAAATCAGCAGATGAAGAGTCTGTTGATAAAGTATTAAAATATTTATATAAAAGAACTGATCTTCAATGTAACTTAAGTTTTAATATGGTAGCTTTAGCAAATGGTAAACCACAAACCATGAGTCTAAAAACTATAATAACGCACTATGTTAATCACCAAAAGGAAATAGTTACTAGAAGAACTAGACGTGAATTAGAAATTGCAGAAAAAAGATTCCATATAGTTGAAGGATTTATTAAGGCAATTGATGTTTTAGATGAGATTATAAAGACTATAAGAGAATCTAAATCTAAAAAAGATGCAGGAAGTAATCTTATTAATAGTTTTGGATTTACAGAATTGCAAGCAGAAGCAATACTAGAGTTAATGTTATATAGATTAACAGGGCTTGAAATAAAGGTATTCCAAAAGGAATATGCTGAACTTGAGAAAACAATTAAGAAGCTTAAGAAAATTCTATCTGAAGAAAAGGAACTATTAAAGGTAGTTAAAAGCGAATTAAATGAAGTTGTAGAAAAGTATGGCTCTAAAAGAAAAACAAAAGTAATAAGTGATGATAATGAAGCGAAAATAGATGTTGAAGAACTTATAATTGTTGAAGATGTAATGGTAACTTTATCAAAGGATGGCTTTATTAAGAGAGTTCCATTAAAGACATATAATAGACTAAATGCTAATCCAGGAGATATAGAGTATAGAGAAGGTGATGAATTAAAGTTCTTATTTAATTCTAATACTACAGAAAACATAGTCTTATTCACAAACAAAGGTAATATGTATCAAACAAAAGGTATAAATATTACAGAATCAAAGTGGAAAGACAAGGGAGAAAAAATAGATAGTATTATAAAGGCTCTTAGCTTAGATGAAGAAAATATAATATATGCAACATCAATAGCTAACTTTATGCCTAATAAATATATTCAATTTATAACTTCAAAGGGAGGAATTAAGAGAAGTTCTTTAGATAAATTCCAAACTAACTATTCTAAGCTTCAAGCATTAAAGTTAAAAGATAACGAAGAAGTTATAGATGTGATTATATTAGATGAAGAAGAAATAAAAGAGTTTATTAAATTTGATACTAAAGAGGGATTAAGCTTTAATCTTCAAATTCCTAATATCGAAGATTCCCCAAGAAATATATTACCTATATCAATGTTTAATTTATCTTCAAGAGATGAAATTGAAAAAGTAGAGTATATTGACACGATGGAATATTCAGAATTTAATATTGGTATAACTTCAAAAGGTAATATAAAAGCTTTCAACACAGTAAGAAAGAATGAGGACTTGAAAGTTAAAACAGATTCTTTAAGTGATATATTATTATTTACTAATATGGCTAAGGTCCTTAAAGTTCCTGCATTTATATTATCAGGAGTAAGTAAGGGAGAAATACCTTTAAGTAAAGTAATTGATAGTCTAGAAAAAGGCGAAAAAATTATAAAACTAATGTCAATTAAGTCTTATAATGAAAAAGACTATATATATTTCTTTACTAAGAAAGGTATGGTAAAGAAAACTTCTCTTAAAGAATTTGAAGGGAGTTTTTTAGTACAACTTTCCTATAAATTTAAATATGATAATGATGAATTAATTTCTATAGAGATGTATAATGAAAATGATGTAGAAATGATAATAATAACTAAAAAAGGAATGGGAATTAAATTTTTATCAAATAATATAAATCCAATGGGAAAAATTGCTTCAGGTGTAACTGGAATTAGTTTAAAAGAAGGTGATGAAGTAATTTATGGAAAACTAATTGGTTATAGAAATGATAAGTCCATACCTGAAATAGCTATTACTTGTAATGATACAATAACTTTAACTAGTAAAAATAAAGATAGAAAAGAAATTTCTCTACAAGAAATTAAACTTCAAAATAGAGCAGGTAAGGGTAGCAGTATAATGACAATAGTCTTAGATGACGAAATCAAAGACATAGTATAAAAAATAATTTTTGGGAGGTAATTTAAATGAAAGTTGCAGTTTTATTAGCAAATGGTTTTGAAACTTTAGAAGGATTAACAGTAGTTGATATATTAAGAAGAGGAGAAATAGAATGCAATACCTTTTCTTTAGAAGGAAATGAAGTAACTACATCTCATAACATAACTCTTAAAGCAGATAAGAACATTATGGATGAAGAAATTAAATCTTATGACTTTTTGGTTTTACCAGGTGGAATGCCAGGGGCTAAAAACTTAAGAGATAATGAAAGAGTTATTGAATTAGTTAAAGAATTCAATAAAGATAATAAATGGCTTTGTGCTATTTGTGCTGGTCCAATTGCTTTAGGAAAAGCAGGAATAACAGAAGGTAAAAATGTAACTTGTTATCCTGGCTTTGAAGAAGAATTAGGCAATTGTAATTATCAAAATGACCTAGTAGTTGTAGATGGTAATATCATTACAGGAAAAGGACCTGCTGCAGCTATACCTTTTGCTTTTGAAATATTGTCTAAGATTTCAGAGGAAAAGGCTGATAAAATTAAAAAAGCAATGTTATTTAAATAATAGGTGAAATATGAAAGAGAATTGGATATTAGTAAATAAAAAGGAGAGCTTTATTAAGCTCTCTGAATTTTTAGATGAAAATGCCTTAGTTTTAAGGCTATTAGCTAATAGAGGGATTGACGATATAAACTTAGCTAAAAGGTTCTTACAAGGAAGTGTAGAAGACCTTTATGATGGATATCTTATGAAGGATATGAAAAAGGGAGTAAATATTATAAAAGAAGCAATCTTAAGCAATAAAAAGATTATTATTTATGGCGATTACGATTGCGGTGCGACACGTTCCTAACTAAAAAGGTTAGGCACTAAATATAGAACTTGAATGTTCTTATTAGGAGAACTGTTCTGATGAAGAGTGGAATGATAGAGTAACGACTTGAAACACTCTCATTAATACTCCGACTTGCAAATATAAAGCTAAATAATATTTGTAAGAAGCTCGGTGAAGTCGGCAGAATTAAACCTAAACCAGAGTAGATTTCATTAGTAATGTTGGTACAAAAGAGACTAGAGTCCGCCCGCATGAAAGGGAATTAAAAAGGCATGGTTTAAGATATGTCGGATGTCCTATAAAATATCCATGGTGAGAATGAAGGCTGACTACCTACTGACGAACTCTCGAATGTACGGGACTAGACGTAGACCTTATGGAAACATAAGGGACTCCAATCAGGAGTGAGCATGAGGTAAAGTAAAAATCTGCAGTTATGAAATACCTTACGGTGTTAAAGGCACCGTCCAGTGTTCAGGACCATAGAGAGCACCTAAAGATATATAGAATGGATAATCAGAACGGAACGTGGGAAGTTTGATACGTGGAGATTGTAGCTAATCTATGAAGCGGTCAGAATATAAATAAGACAATTATCTTTACTAAATCTGTTTAATCAAATGAAAGTGATGCCATAGTACCTAAGAAGCAGTGATAATAAACTGTGGAGGGATGGGCATTAGTCAAGAGTTTAGGAACTTAATAAGTAATATAGCTAAAGTAATAGGTTCTAATGAGAATAATAGAATCATTCCCAAGAATAACAACAAGGGAGTGATGACTATCACCAAGAAAAGTTTAAAAGTAGGAAAAATCCGAAATGCGGAATACTACGATATGGTTGAGGTGTTTGACAAACTTTATGCAGACAGCATAAATAACCAGAAGTTTTATGCATTAATGGAGATAATTGCATCAGAAGATAATATTAAACTTGCCTACAGAAATATGAGAAAAAATGATGGTGGGAAAACTCCAGGAGTGGATGGTTTAACCATAAAGGATATCAATAAAATTGACGAAGAACAGTTTGTAAGAATAGTTCAGAATAAACTTAGAAACTATAATCCAAAGCGAGTCAGAAGAGTTGAGATTCCAAAAGCAAATGGTAAGATGAGACCTCTTGGAATTCCAAGCATTTGGGATAGAATAGTCCAACAATGTTTCTTGCAAGTGTTAGAGCCAATATGCGAAGCTAAATTCTTTGAAAGAAGTAATGGCTTTAGACCTAATAGGTCAGTAGAAAATGCAATGGCTCAATGTTATAAAATGATGCAGATGTATAAGCTCCACTATGTAGTGGATATAGACATTAAAGGATTCTTTGACAATGTAAACCATGGAAAACTTTTAAAGCAAATGTGGACTATGGGAATTAGAGATAAAAGAGTTTTGTCTATTATTTCAAAGATGCTTAAAGCAGAAATTCAAATGCCTAATGGAACTATCCTAGAAAGTGATAAAGGGACTCCACAAGGAGGAATTTTATCACCACTGTTATCCAATATAGTTCTTAATGAGCTAGACTGGTGGGTGTCTAACCAATGGGAACTTTTCCCAGCACATGATTTTGTGGAAAAAGAAAGACCTGATGGGAAAGGAACCAATAGAGTAGTAAAATACAGAAAATTGGAAAGAAGTAATCTCAAGAAATGCTTTATCGTAAGATATGCAGATGACTTCAAGATATTTTGTGATGATTATGATAGTGCAGAAAGAGTATTCTATGGGGTAAAAGATTTTCTCAATAAGCGACTTAATTTAGAAATCAGCGAAGAGAAATCAAAAATTACAAATCTTAGAAAAGAATACTCCGAATTCTTAGGAATAAAGTTTAAGGTATATCCAAAAGGTGATAAATGGGTAGTTATCTCACATATGTGTGATAAAGCCTATGATAGAACAAGGAAAGACCTTAAAGAAGCACTTGATGTAATAAAACGCACAGAAGGTTCAGCCAATACGGGAAGAGCCATTAATGCGTATAATGCGAAGGTTATTGGAATTCACCAATATTTTAGTATGGCAACAATGATATCTGAAGATTTAGGAAAGATTGCTTATGAAATCCAGCACAAATGTAAATCCCGCAAATTGGAAAGAAGAATCAAGAAAACAGGTAAGTATATATCAACCTACATTAAAGAAGAATATGGAGCAAGTGCTCAGCTTCGATTTATCAATGAAATGGCTTTAGTTCCAATAGGATACTGTAAGCACAAAAACCCAATGTATAAAAAGAAGAAGATAAATAAGTACACTCCAGAAGGAAGAGAATTAATACACAAGAAACTAGCAATAGATACGGGGATGATTCAATATATATTGAAT
>NZ_JABUTB010000018.1:41528-48356 GCF_021443865.1 Clostridium sp. | reverse complement strand
TATAAATTCTTATATAAATTCTTATATAAATGGTGTAAAATATATTATGAACAATAATATAATAAATCATTGTATGTAATAAAAATTGATTTTATTACTATGGTAAGGTAAGGAGGATACAATGAAATTTAAAAAAGCAAGTATAGTCTTTAGTGTAATTATTATAGTATTGTTATTGCTTATAGGATTTAGCATAAGTAATATACTAGATAGAGGCACAAAAGAAGCAAAAGTAGCAAAAGAGTTTATAGAGGAATTATATGATAATGATATAATTGAAAAAAATAGTATAGCTAAAGATGAAGTAATAGAAGAGGAGATATTGAATAAATTATCAAATAAAAATTCTATTATAAAGTATTCAGTTGTAATTGATAACTATGGAGTTGATATTGATAAAGACTATAATGTTGTCGGCTTTTCTAATAAAAATTTAGGAGAAGGAAAATACAAAGCAGAAGAAATAGGTGAAGAAAAAGCTATAGATTTAGCTAAAACATATATTTCAAAAATTACTAAGGAAAAGTTTTCTTATAAAGAGATGAAGACAGATGATAATGATAATTCTTTAGTATATAATGTTGTTTTTTATAAATATAGAAATGAATACCTTTGCTATCAACAAGAAATAAATACTTTAATTAATAAAATAACAGGTAAATTAGAGGGATATACTAATTATTCATTAGAAGCAATGAATTATGTAGATGAAATAAATATAGATGAAGAAAAAGCAAAAGAAAGTGTGAAGAATAACTTTAAGAGCTTAAATATTAATGCAAAAATAGAAGGAAATCCTATTTTAGCCTATATTAATAGTTCAGATAAAGAAATGGTACTAGCATATGTGTTTAATATAAAGATTATTAATAAGGATAATACAGAAGAAATTATTAAATCATTTGTAAGAGCAGATAATGGAGAAGTAATAAATTTTAATTTAGAGGCTGTTTCTAATAAATAAAAAATAAAAAATAAGGTTGCAAAAGCAACCTTATTTTTTATGCTACTAATTCATCATCATCGTCATCATCAGGATTTTCTTCAGAATAAATTGGCCATTCAGTTATATGATCTTCTAATTCAGGAATAGATGATGAATAGAAAATTGGATCTTTAATTCCTTGTCTCTTTTGATATTTGTAATCTTCTAAAGCTTTGATAGCTATTTTACTTAAAAGAACTATAGCTATCAAGTTTATTATAGCCATAAGGCCCATAAATACATCTGCCAAATTCCAAACTAGATCCATACTCACTAATGAACCAAAAAACACCATAATCCCAACAGATATTCTGTATAAATTAATATAGATTTTTTTATCTGTAATAAATTGAATATTTGTTTCTCCGTAATAATAGTTTCCAACTATTGAACTAAAAGCAAATAATAAAATACATATTGAAATAAATATACCACCCCATGAACCTACTTGAGAACTTAAGGCTAATTGAGTAAGTTCAATACCTTTAATTGACCCATCTAGTGGTACATCAGCTAATAATATAATAAAAGCTGTACAGCTACATATTATTAAGGTATCTGTGAATACTCCAAGTGTTTGTATAAAGCCTTGTTTAACAGGATGTGAAACTGTAGCTGTAGCAGCTGCATTTGGAGCAGATCCCATACCAGCCTCATTTGAGAATAAACCTCTCTTTATTCCATGCATAAGTGCTGCCCCAACACCGCCACCAAGAACTTGATTTAATCCAAAGGCATTTTCAAATATCATTTTAAAAACATTAGGTAAAGAAGTAATATTTTTAAATACTATAAACAATGCAACTAATATATATGCCATAGCCATAATAGGAACCAAAATAGAAGATATTTTTGCAATTCTATTAATTCCACCTAAAATAACAGCTAAGGTTAAAATTGTTATAATTGAACCAATTACTACTTTATTAAATCCAAAAGAATTATTTAATGAAAGAGTAATTGTATTTGCTTGTACTGAATTAAAAACTAGTCCAAAAGCAATTGTAATTAGGATAGCAAAGGTGACACCCATCCATCTTTTTTTCAATCCTCTCTCCATATAGTAAGCAGGACCACCAATGAAGTTCTTGCCATCCTTCTTTTTATATATTTGAGCTAAAGTTGATTCTATAAAACTTGATGCTGATCCAATTAATGCAATAAGCCACATCCAAAAAATAGATCCTGGCCCCCCAATAGATATAGCTGTTGCAATACCAGCAAGATTACCAGTACCAACTCTAGAAGCAGTGCTTATGCAAAATGCTTGAAAAGATGAAACCGAAGTCTTATCTTTAGATTTTCCATCTGATAAAAGGCTAAACATTTCTTTAATATTTTTAAATTGAACAAATCTTGTTTTCAATGTAAAATAAATACCAATTATTATTAGCATTGCTATTAATATATAAGTCCAAAGAATATCATTAAATGATAGAATTACATTATTTAATGAATTCAAAATAACTCCCCCTTTTCGATAGTATAAAATTAATTTAATTTCAATAAGAATATAATATAATATTTAATTAAATTTTGCAAGTAAATAGTATAAGACATTCATAAAAGCAGAATAAAACCCTTAATTTACAGGAAATTAAAAGGAAAAGTGAAACTATTGTATAGTGAATATTCATATAAAGAGACAAAAAAAGAGGCTACATATAGCCTCTTTTTAGATATTAAAATGTAAAATGAAGAATTATTCAGTAGGAGCTGGCCCTTCTACGTTTTGACCTGGTTCTTCATTATTATTAGGAGTTTCTGTTTCTAGCTCTATAACTATAGTATCACCTTTCTTAGCTTTATCAGTGGAGATACTTTTAATAGTTCTATTTTTAGAGTCATTATTTTTAATAGTAACATTAACTTCCTTAGATTTTAGAAGGTTTATAGCATCTTCTGCATTAGTACCAACTTTTATTCCTAAGTCTGATAATTTAAACTCTTCAATTTTTTCAGGAGCTTTTGTATCATCCTTTTCTGTTGGTAAAACATATTTATAATCAGCAGCACTTGTAGATGCATTTTCTTTCTTAATAAATACTTTTTCTTCAACTAAATCCTTTGGAGTATTTTCTGTAGCTAACTTATTATTGTTTTTGTTAACTTTAGCTGATACGTGAACATCACATACTCCTGAAGGCTCTGTTCCAGATATAAACATTTCAGTATAAACTCTTGAACCTCTTTGATCATGTGCACAAAGGTCAGTGGCTCTCTTACCAGAATCCTTACAAATTGTAACAGTTGTAACTCCACCAGGATTTCCATCAAATTCTTTATATTCTAAATCAGCATGAATTGGAGCCATAACGGCACCCCATAATGAGGCAGCAGATGAACTGTAACTAGCTCCACCCATTGGAGAACGGTTATCATAGCCTATCCAAACAGCTCCTGAATAATAAGGAGTTAATCCAGCAAATAAGAAATCTGTAACTGAGTTAGTAGTTCCTGTTTTACCTATAACAGGCATGTTTGGAAGCTTTGCCAAAGATCCATCAAAGGTTAAAGGACCTTTAAGTAAATCTCTCATAATATATGCAGTTTGTGGAGAGAAAATTTGTTCTTGCTTAGGTGTTTTCTCTAATAATACTTTACCATTTCCATCTACAACTTTACTATAAAGAATAGGTTCAGTATATAATCCATTATTAGCAAAGGTACCAAAAGCGGAAGCTAAAATAAATGGATTACCACCATCTACAGAACCATCATCATATACTCCAGTAAATTCACCTAATGATAATACTGATAGTGTTTTAGATGCTTCACCATAAATTAAACCTAGTTTTTCACCGTAGGCTAATCCATTTTCAACTCCAAGTCTATCTTCAACCATAATAGTAGGTACGTTTTTAGATAAAGCAAGTGATTCCCTAGCAGTAATATATCCATCAGATTTAAAGTTCCAGTTTTGAGGATTCCAACCAGGATATTTATTTCTAATAGATGAAGGAAGACCAGCATCATCAAATACAGTTCCTGCAGTTATAGTTTTTGTATCTATAGCAGGTCCATAAACTGTTAATGGTTTAGTAGTAGAACCTATAGATCTTAATGCGTAATAAGCTCTATTAGTAGATCTTGCAGGCTGATCACCTCTACCACCAACTAATGCCTTTACTTCTCCAGTTCTATAATCCATTATAGCGGCTGCTGCTTGAAGTAATAGAGTTCCATTTTCATCGGTAACCTCTGGGTTAGCATAGATATCAAGTTGTTGAATACTACTTCTATCATCTAAAACTGCTTGAGTAGAATCTTGAATTGCTCTATCCATAGTAGTATATATTTTAAGTCCACCTGTAGAGAATAATCTATCAACTTCTTCATCAGTGTATTTATATGTTTCTTTTAAATCTTCTCTAACTTGATCTATTGCAGGATATACAAACCATTCATAGTTTATTTTATAAGTAATAACTGTTTGAGAAAATGCAAATTGATTTGCATCTACAAAAGCATAAGCTTCATCATATTCTGCTTGAGTTATTTTTCCTAAGTCTCTCATTTTCATAAGAACTGTTTTAGTTCTATCTAAGTAAAGACTAGGGTCTTCCTTATTAATAGGATTATATGGACTATAATCAGTAGGTGCTTGGGTTAATCCAGCAATAAATGCAGATTCTGCTAAGTTTAAATCTTTTGCACTTTTTTCAAAGTAGTACTTTGCAGCAGCTTCAACACCATAAACCTTACCACCTAAAGGTATAGTGTTTAAATATGCTTCTAATATTTGGTCTTTAGATAATTTCTTTTCTAGATTTAAAGAAAGATAAATTTCTCTAACTTTTCTTTCTATTTTTACGTCATTTGTTAATAATGTATTTTTAATTAATTGCTGAGTTAAAGTTGAACCACCTTGAACTGAACCTTTTCCAGTAAAATAGTAAATACCAGATCTTAAGGCAGATCCTAAAGTTCTTTTTATATCAATACCAGGATGAGTTTCAAAACGCTCATCTTCTATGGCAATATAAGCATCTTTAAGATAGTCTGACATTTCATCTATACTTACTTTATACCTTTCTTCGTCAGTAGGTAAATTATCAATATATGTTTCTTGGCTATCAAAAAGCATAGAAGGTTCATTTAAGCTTAAAACTTTATTAACATCTAATTCTTCGGTACTTTTTATAATTGCAAATACATATCCAAGTCCTACTACAAAGCATAGAAGTAATGCAACTAGTATACTAAGAAATGTACCTTTTAAAATTTTCTTATATCTAGGTTGATTTTTTTTCTTATTTTTTTTGCTACTGTTCTTTTTTTTCTTAACATTAGCTTGGCTTTTTTCTGTTCTAGAAGTATCTTTGTTAGCCATTTGTTCCTCCCTTATAATTTGTAATTATTTAATGGTTCATAATAAATAATATAATATATTATAGCATATTTATATTAAGAGTAAAATAATAACTCTAGAAGGTGACTATGAAGTATTATACAAAAAGATCTAAAATACGATTTCAAATTAAACACCCTAAGATTATAATCTTTATTATTTCCATTTTTTTGCTATTTAATTCCATTTTATACCTTTTCGATAAAAATATTCTTCCAGCTGCTTTGTCTATTGGAGAAGAAAAGCTTAAAAGGGAAGCTACGGCTATAATTAATGAAACAGCCTTAGATATTTACTCTAAAGATTTTGACTACAAGGATATGATAATTACAGAGAAGGATAATGAGGGGAATATAACTATGTTAAGAGCTGATACTGTAAAACTAAATTATTTATCAGCAAAATTAGTATTAGCATCTAATAATAAAATAGGTGAGTTAGAGGAAGTAGGACTAAAGATACCTTTGGGATATATGACTAAAAATTTAGTTTTTTATAATTTAGGTCCTAGGATTAATGTTGATATGACTCAAGTTGGAAATATTACTAGTAGTTATGAATCTGTTTTTGAAAGTGCTGGAATAAACCAAACTAGACATAAAATATATTTAAATGTAAATATGAAGATGAAATTAATTGTGCCACTAAAAAGTAGAGAAGTTGAAATAGTTAGTCAAATACCAATTGCTGAAACTATTATAGTTGGTAAAGTGCCTGAGACAGCAATAGATCTTAATAAAAATTAAATTGAATTGAAAAAGGGGCTGTATAACAGCCCCAAATTAAAAATTTTACATTTAATATTTTTCATTGTGACATAGCACATTTTAATTTATTTATCTTCCCAATTAAATACATAAGGAACATTTCTATAGAAGCTTTCATAGTCAAGACCATAGCCTACAACGAATAAATCTTCTATTTCAAAACAACAATAATCTGGTGACAAATCAACTTTTCTTCTAGAAGGTTTATCTAATAAAGTACAAGTTTTAACTGACTTAGCACCACGTTTTTTTACATAGTCTACAACAAACTCCATTGTGTAACCAGTATCTATTATATCATCAACTATAAGTACATCCCATCCTTCAATATTGTCTGGAATATCATTAACTACTTGAACTTCACCAGTACTTTCTTCACCATGACCATAGCTTGAAGTAGTCATAAAACCAACTTTAGCTTTACAATCCAAGGCTCTAAAAATATCTGCACCAAAAATAAAACTTCCTCTAAGTAACGGTAAAACATAAAGATTTTTATCTTTGTAATCTTCAGTTATTACTTTACCAAGTTCTTTAATTCTAGCTTGAATTTGTTCTTCTGTAAAAAGTATGTTTCTTTTTTTATCATCCATTAGTATTATCCTCCTAAAATATGTAAAAAGTTATTTGTCTATTTATATTTAGTAATATTATTATTTTTATATTACATATTATTTGTATTTCTTGCAACTTATTTTCTATAATTTTCTTACAAATATGAAGAT
>NZ_JABUTB010000018.1:0-41017 GCF_021443865.1 Clostridium sp. | reverse complement strand
GTGAATCTTAAAGGATCGCCTTTCGGAGACTCTACTTTAATAACTTCTGCGCCTAAGTCCGCCAGATATCTGGCACAGCACGGTCCTGCAATAAAGGTTGCAAGCTTCTTTTTTAAGAACATTGTTTATTGTTATGGGAACAAAGGGCATAATGCTATCAAGTTAATAGCAATGATGAATAGAATCAAGAGAGAGATTAAAGGTTTGAATTCTTATTATGGGAATAGAGACAATACAAGTAATCATCTCTGGTGGTTTTGGTCAAGGAAAGGAGGAATAGGCAAGACAGAACTTTTACAATCACTTCAGAGGGTTGTTGATAATTTAACTTTTGGAAATACATTTTCAAACTTATTAGGAAAGAATTTTAACGCATCAGTTTTGAACTTTGGCTTAATCTTCAGGATGGATGAAGTAGGAAGTTTTGACAAATTTACAGATTATTACGAGAAAATCAAGAATACAATCACGAATAATGAATTTATCATAGAAAGAAAAGGAGTTGATGAGCAGAAGATAGAGAACAGATTTATCTTTATTGGCAGTGCTAATGAGCCAGCGACAGCAAGAATAATAAAGAATCCAGATGAAAGAAGACTTGTTCAATTCAATATAGAGGACAGACTTTGTGAGATTTTGAATAAATATAAAACTCCAGATAAGAATAGACTGAGAAAGTTTTATGAAGATTTCTGGAAATTGCTTTATCAGGTTACTCCTACTGAATTGTTTATTCCTTACAATAATCTTGATGATATATTGAAGTCAGGCAATAGCAATTATAAGTCAAATGCACTTGTGATGTTGTCTGAATTTATCTTAGAGCATGAACATGATTTTGATGGAGAAAGATTTACAGCTTTATCTTTGAAGAAGAAAGTAAATTCAATAGGAATAGGAGCTATTTATTTTGACAGGTCTAATTCAGTTTATGAAAACTTTCTAAAAGATAATTCTATTTGTTCATCAGCTGGTGGGAATAGATATAGAATAAGAATTTCAAAGTTAAAGAAATGGTTGGAAAAATACGACAAAGAAGAAGGTAAAGATATCACAGCAACAGATAAGATTTATAATGCTGATGAACTTTTAGAAGAATTAAGAAAAGCATGTTCTGAATATGAAGTAATTGAAATTTCAGCAAAAGAAAATATAAATTTAGATGGTATTCTAGAGCTAATTGAAGAAAAACTCCCATATAAAATGAAAAAGTGTGAGTATATAATACCTTATGATAGAAGTGATATTAATTCATTCCTTCATAGAAATGGTAGAGTTTTAGAAGAAGAATACAGAGAAGATGGAAGTTATATGTTAGTTGAAGTAGATGATGAGATATATAATAAGTCTAAAGAGTTTGTAACAATCATAATTTCCTAAATTATATAAAAAATTATAAAACTGCAATGAAGTTATACTTTATTGCAGTTTTTATTCATATTCTATATAATTATTTTAATAATGAATAGTAAATAACAGGGGGACAAGTAATGGCAAAATCAATTATAGATTATCAAAATGCCTTTAAAGAAATAACAGAAACACTTAAGAAAAATGATAATGCTCTTTCTATATTTATATTTGGAAGTATGGTTAGCGGAGACCTTTGGGAAGGATCAAATATAGACTTGTTTGTAATATATAAAGAAGATTTTGATGAAATTAGAGATATTTATTCAGAAGTATTAGATATACCAATACATATAAAATTTATAAGTAAGGAATTATTTAAAAAATATTATAATGAAGCAGGAAAAAGAGAAGTAATAAAGAATTCTTTAATTTCTTCCAAAATGATATATTCAATAGATGATGAAATAAATGATTTATATCAAAAGATTATATATATGATAGATTCTGATAAAGGAAGATTAAACTTAGTATATCTGGGTAACTTTTTTAAGGAAATTGGAATTTGTAAAAAATATATAAGTAAAGGTAGTATATATACTGCCCATGAACTTTTATTAAGAGCATTAAATAATTTTTCAATGCTTTTTTTAAGTGTAAATGGATATACAGTAAGTAAGGATTCATTAACTATGGCATGTAATTTAAACGATGTATTAAATGAAAAGGTAAAAAATTTACTATCTAAAGATGTTAACCATAAAACTATTAAAGATATATTAGATTATATGGAAAATTACTTAGAATATAATATAGAAAAAGCTTCTAAGGATTTAATTGATTTTATAAAAAATGAAAATAGACCTTTAAGCTTTTATGATATTAAAATAAATCCATATTTTAAAAATTTTAAAATAAAATTTGAAGAAGTATTAAATGTATTATGTGAGAATAATATTATTCTTAAGGAAAGAAGAGAATTTAGAGATTCTAAAGGTAACTTCCTAGCTATGGAAAACGTATATAGTTATAAAAACTAATAAGCTGGAGGCTTTATGGAGGAAATATATAATATAAAATTTAAAGAGGATATTCCTAAATATATTCAAGTAGCAGGTAATATAAAAAAATTAATAGAGAGTAGACAAATAAAAGATGGAGAAAAACTACCAACTATTAGAGAACTTTCTAATACTTTAAAGGTAAATAAAGTTACAATAGTTAATGCATATAAAAAATTAAAGGTTGACGGTTATGCATATCAAAAGGTAGGCTCAGGAACTTACGCTAAAAGAAAAGAAACTATTTCATCCTTTAATAGAGAATATTCCAAGAGTTTTAAGGAATTATCTTCAAAGGATTTAAAAGATATAATAGATTTTACTGGAGAAACAAATTCAGATGTCTACTTTCCTATAGAAGATTTTAAACATGTAATTAATGAAGTTTTAGATAGAGATGGAGCTAATGCTTTAATAGCTAAGGAATCTCTTGGATATGAAAATCTAAGAAATACTATTAATAAAGCTTTTTGGAATGATGAATTAGATTTAAATAATATATTAATAGTTTCAGGAGCACAGCAAGGGATAGATATTGCTTCTAAGGCAATAGTAAATATAAATGATAATGTAGTAGTAGAAAAACCTACATATGGAGGGGCTATTTCAGTATTTAAATGGAGAAGAGCTAATATATTTGAACTTAACTTAGAAAATGATGGAGCTAACTTGCAAGAATTAGAAGAGATATTAAAAAAGAATAATATAAGCTGTTTTTATACAATGAGTTATTTTCATAACCCTACAGGGATAAGCTATAGTTTAGAGAAGAAAATAAAATTACTAGAGCTTGCAAAAAAATATGACTTTTATATTATAGAAGATGATTATTTATCAGAACTTATATATGACAATGATGTACAGCATCAACCATTAAAAAGTTTAGATAAGTATGAAAGAGTAATATATATTAAAAGTTTTTCTAAGATTTTTTTGCCTGGAATAAGACTTGGATATATGATAGCTCCATCTTCATTTAATGAAAGTATTCAAAGTTCTAAGATTAATACTGATATATCAACCTCTAGTCTAATGCAAAGAGCTTTAGAGTTATATATTAATGAAGGTCTTTGGAAAAAGAGCATAGATTATCAACAAAAGATGTATAAAGAAAAATATTTATTAATGAAAGAATTAATAAATAAAGAGCTTTCTAATAAGGTTTCATATATAGATCCAAAGGGAGGTTTATATTTTTATTTAGAAATTAAAAATAAAAGTATAAATTCAAAGGAATTATTTTATAGATTAAAAAAGAAAAATTTATTTATTACACCAGGAGCTATACTATTTAAAGATTCAAGTAATGGAGATTATTATTTTAGAATTAGTTTCTCCCAAGCAAGCAAAGAGAAAATAGTTGAAGGAATAAATTTAATAAAGGAGGAGCTTAAATGAGTTACGTTACTATAAGAGATTTTGGAGAAGATAGATTTTTAGAAAAGAAATCAGAATTTATAGGTTATGCAAAAAGATGTGAAACTGAAGAAGAAGCAAAAGCATTTGTAGCAGAAATAAAAAACATGCATAAACAAGCTACTCATAATTGTTATGCTTATGTAATTGGTGAAAATATGGGAATTCAAAGATATAGTGATGATGGAGAACCTCAAGGAACTGCTGGAATACCTATATTAGAAGTAATGAAAAAAAGTAATATTACCGATTGTGCAGTAGTAGTTACAAGATATTTTGGAGGTATACTACTTGGAGCTGGAGGTCTTACAAGAGCTTATACAAAGGGAGCCTCTGTAGCTTTAAAGGCTGGAGGTATAGTAGAGAAGGTAAAAGGAATTAGATTATTGCTTTGTATGGATTATGATATGTTGGGAAAAATACAATATAAATGTAACGAAAATAATTGGCATATCGAAGAAGTAGAGTATACAGATAAAGTAGTAGTTCATATATTAGCAGATATTGAATTATCAAAAATAATAGAAAAAACTGTAATAGAAATTTCTAATGGTAAAATAATAATAAGCAAAACTGATGAAGATATATATTTTAAGGAAGAAAATAGGTTATTTAAGGTAATTTAGAAGTTTGTCATAATAAATTAATTGTGATATAATTCCACTGTATTTATAAAATATTTATTAGTGTTGGGAGGAATAAAAATGTCAGGACATTCAAAATGGCATAATATACAAAACAAAAAAGGAAAAGCAGACGCAAAAAGAGGAAAAATCTTTACAAAATTAGGTAAAGAAATTGTTATAGCAGTTAAAAATGGTGGTCCTGTTCCCGACAATAATCCAAGATTAAGAGACGTAATTGCTAAAGCAAAGGCTGCAAATATGCCTAATGATACAATATCTAGATCAATTAAAAAAGCTTCAGGAGAACTTTCAGGAGTAGACTATGAAAAGATAGTTTATGAAGGTTATGGTCCATCAGGAGTTGCTGTAATTGTAGAAACATTAACAGATAATAAAAATAGATCAGCAGGAAACGTAAGAAGCGCCTTTACAAAAGGTGGTGGAAACATGGGAGCTACAGGATGTGTAAGCTTTATGTTCCAAGAAAAAGGTGAAATTGTTATTGAAAAAGAAGATAAAGATGAAGATGAAATAATGATGCTTGCATTAGATGCTGGAGCAGAAGATTTCCAAGCAGAAGAAGAAGTATTTATAGTAACAACTACTCCAGAAGATTTTGGAACAGTAAGAGAAGCATTAGAAGCTGAAGGAATAGAATTCTTAGAAGCAGATGTTAAGATGATACCAGACACATATACTGAAATTAACGAAGATGATGCTAAAAAATTCCAAAAGATGTTAGACTTACTTGAAGATGATGATGATGTTCAAGCAGTTTACCACAATGCTGAATTCCCTGAAGGATGGGATGAATAATACTGTTAGAAACAGTGATATCAATAGATTCAAAGAATTTAATAAGTATAATATCAGCTTATAATTTAGTGTAAAACAGCTTGATTAAGATATACATATTAATTTAGCTATTTAAAATTTAAGAGATATAAACAAGGATTAAGATATATATAACACCTCCTTGATTACTTTATATATTAGTTAATAATATCTATAAAGTAGTCAGGGAGGTGTTTTTGCTTATCTAAAAAGTTACATTAATTAATATAAATTAGAATATTTTATTTAATAAAAAAGAGCTAGTATTACTAGATCAAAAAGTTAGAAATATTTATATACACAAAACAGAGATTAGAGAGTAATAACTAAATTAAATTTATTATTACTTCACAATGTAAAATGACTAATGGCATTTATTTTAACATATTAATTAGTATATTTATAAGTATTACTATAGGTAATAGAGAATATAGTAATAGATTTATTTACTTATTGAAAATAAATAAAATTCTAATAAAAGTTAATAAAAATAGATGTATTTTGAATGTTTTATGATAAAAAGAAGTATAAATGAATTTATTTACAGTTTTCAGCTAAATTCTAGCAATTTAAATAAAAATAAGGAAATTGACAGTGTAAATTATGGAATATATAATGAGTTGAATAAAGATAAATTGTGGCATAAGACTTATTTATTTACATAACTTAAAGGAGAAAGGAATATGAACTTTTTTAAAAAATTAAGCCCTGGCAGAATAATTGTTTTGGGATTTTTTTCTGTAATTGTTATTGGAACTATATTATTAAAGTTACCTATATCAATTCGTGATGGGGTAAGTGTCTCTTGGGTTGATGCTTTATTTACATCAACTAGTGCAGTTTGTGTAACAGGATTAATTGCAATTGATACTGCTGACACCTTTACTGTTTTTGGACGAGCTATAGTAGCTTTATTAATTCAAATAGGTGGACTTGGAGTTACATCAGTAGGTGTTGGATTTATTTTGCTGATGAGAAAAAAAGTTGGAATAAAAGAAAGAGTACTAATTAAAGAATCAATGAACTTAGATACAATGAAAGGTCTTGTAAAACTAGTTAAATCTGTATTATTAGTTACTTTAAGTTTTGAAGTAATTGGAGTAATTTTAAGCTATCTAGTCTTTTCTAAGGATTACAATCCATTAGATGCATTAGGAATAAGTGTGTTCCACTCTATAGCAGCTTTTAATAACTCAGGATTTGATATTTTAGGGGGACTTCATAATTTAATACCATATCAAAATAATGTATTGTTAAATTTAACTACATGTGGACTAATTATTTTTGGTGGGTTAGGATTCTTAGTTATTAAAGAAATAATAATAATTAAAAAGTTTAAAAAATTCAGTCTACATGCAAAGGTAGTTATAACTGTAACTGCTATTCTACTTGTAGCAGGTACTTTATTATTAAAAGCAACAGAAAACATATCATGGCTTGGAGCATTTTTCTTTAGTACTTCTGCAAGAACAGCTGGATTTAGTACTTATAATCTTGGAAATTTTACAAATGCAGGATTATTTACATTAATTGTTTTAATGTTTATTGGTGCATCACCTGGTTCAACAGGGGGAGGTATAAAGACTACAACAATCTTTACTTTGGTTAAAAGTATATATAGTACATCTACAAATAAGAATTGTGTAGCATATAAAAGAAAAATACCGTCATCTGTTATATTTAAAGCATTTAATATTTTTGTACTAGCTATTATGGTAGTTTGTTTTGGAGTGTTTTTATTAAGCATATTAGAGCCTAATCGTACATTTATTCAATTGTTATTTGAGGTTACTAGTGCTTTTGGAACTGTAGGATTATCAACTGGAATTACTCCAGACCTTAGAGATTTAAGTAAAATAATAATATCTATAATTATGTTTATAGGTAGACTAGGACCAATGACTATGGCAAGTATATGGCTAGTGAAAGAGCCGTCAAATGCTTGTTATTCAGAAGAAGCAGTTATAATTGGATAGGAGGATAAATATGTTTAATCATAAAGTATCTATAGAATTTGGAATAATAGGAATAGGAAGATTTGGTTTCGCATTAGCAAAAACTTTAATTGAAGCAGGTAAGGAAGTTATAGTTATAGATAGCGATGAAGATAAGATAAAGCAAATAAGAAACTTAACTGACAATGCTTTTGTAGTAAATAATTTAGGAAAAGAAGCCCTTGAGGAAACTGGTATTCAGAATTGTGAAACAGTATTTGTATGTATTGGTGAAAAGATAGATGTTAGTATTTTAACCACATTAAATGTAATAAATATGGGGGTTAAAAGAGTTATAGCTAAAGCTAATACATATGAGCAAGGTTGTGTATTAAAGAAAATAGGTGCTGAAATTGTATATCCAGAGAACGATATGGCAATTAGAATTGCAAATAGATTATTAAACGAAGAAGCTTTCGAATTTATTGAGTTAAACAATGATATTCATATAGAAGAGCTTAGAGTTACTAAAGTAATAGATGGTAAATCAATATTGAAATCTAAAGTGCGTAATGAATTTGGATTAAATATCATAGCCTTAGAAAGAGATGATGAAACTATAATTGAATTAGATCCTAATTTTATATTAAAGGAAAATGATTTTATAGTGGTTATAGGAAAAAAGAATTCTATTAGAAAATTTGAGGAATATTTAAATCATAAATAAAAAAGAGTGATTTGCCAAAATCACTCTCCAGAATTCCTCTGTAAACTACCTTTTCACTCCACTTGGAAGATACTTAAGTATAAATATATAATAACAGAATTTAAAATTTTATCAATAAGAAATTAAAGTAATAATAGGTAATATGTACTATAAAATAGGGGGTAAAATAGTATATTTATAGAATTTATAAGATAGAATATATATTGTTTTAAGTTATATTACCTTATAATGGATTTATACTTATAATTGTGGAAAATCAGATAAATATATCTTTTATTGAGATATATTTTATGATATAATCTTTGAGTATTTTTAGTTATGGGGGAGTATAATCATGAAGCATATTAAGACAATTAATAAGACAAATATCAAAAACAGCTTAGTTAAACCAGGTTGTAAGGAATGTGCTAACTCATGTCAATCAGCTTGCAAGACATCTTGTACAGTTGCAAACTTAGAGTGTGAAAACTAATTAAAGAAAGCGGCAACAAGACAGTTGCTGCTTACTTTTTGTTTGAAAAAGCTTTTGGAGGGATGTAAATGTCTTTAATACACAAATTTAAACAAGGGGAAAATTACTTTGTATTAGATGTAAATACAGGAGCAGTTCATATAGTAGATGAGTTAGTATATGATTTAGTTCATGATAATGGAATGAAAGATAAAGATGAAACAGTTAAGCTTTTAGCTAATAAGTATGATAAGGAAACTATTATAGAAGCTTACGATGAAATATTACAACTTATAGATGATGGAATGTTATATTCTGAAGATAAGTATGAGGATATAGCTCATGGATCTATGGAAGATAGAGATTATATAAAGGCAGTTTGCTTAAATATAATTCATGGGTGTAATTTAAGATGTAAATATTGTTTTGCAGATGAAGGAGAATATAATGGCCATAAAGGTGTTATGTCTTTAGAAACTGCAAAAAAAGCAATAGATTATGTTGTAAAAAGAAGTGGTCCAAGAAGAAATATAGAAATAGATTTATTTGGTGGAGAGCCTACTATGATTATGGATACTGTAAAGGAAATAATACAGTATGCTAGAGATAATGAGAAAGAGTGGAAGAAAAACATTAGATTTACTATGACAACAAATGCTACTCTTTTAAATGATGATATGATGGATTTTATGGATAAGGAAATGGGAAACATCATATTATCACTAGATGGTAGAAAATGCATCAATGATAATGTAAGAATAAAAGTTGATGGAAGTGGATCATATGATGACATAATTCCAAATATAAAGAAAATGATTGAAAGAAGAACACCAGGTAAGATGTACTATGTTAGAGGAACATTTACAAGAGCAAATACTGACTTTTTTGAAGATGTAATGGCTATGGTAAATGAAGGCTTTGATGAAGTATCTATAGAACCTGTAGTCTTAGAAAATGGACATCCTCTTGCTTTAAGAGAAGAAGATTTACCTGAAATAATGAAAAACTATGATAAGCTATATGAAGATATGGCAAAAAGAAAAAGAGAAAAAAATGGAGAGTATAACTTCTATCACTTTAATGTAGATTTAAATGGTGGACCATGTGTTTATAAAAGAATTTCAGGTTGTGGAGCAGGTTTTGAGTATGTTGCAATTACTCCACAAGGAGATGTATACCCATGTCATCAATTTGTAGGAAAAGAAGAATTTAAACTTGGAAGCATATATGATGATACATACAATAAAGATCTTGGTAAAGAGTTTAAAAAGGCTCATATATATAATAAACCTAAATGTAGAGACTGTTGGGCAAGATTCTATTGCAGTGGAGGATGCCAAGCAAATAACTTTAGCTTTAATGGGGATATGAAAATTCCTTATGAAATTGGTTGTAAAATGCAAAAGAAGAGAATTGAATGTGCTATAGCTTTAAAAGCAGAGTAATATAAATATAAGGGTTGGTATTTGCTTATGTTCAGATACCAGCCTTTTATATTACAATAATAAGAAGAATAAGTTTTGGAGGTTAAAATGAAATTTACATTAAAAAATAAAATAAAACTTATATATAAGAAAACAACATCTAACTTAACTTCAATATCAATATCTTTAGATGCAGGAGCTTGCAGGGAAAAAGATTTATTAGGAGTTGCTCATGCCACAGAACATATGGTATATAAGGGTACAAAAAACAGAACAGAGCAGGAGATAAATAAAGATTTAAGCAAAATTTTTGGCTTTCAAAATGCTATGACTAATTTTCCTTATGTTATTTACTATGGAACTATGTTAAATGAAGATTTTGAAAGAGCAACAGAAATTTTTTGTGATATAATTTTAAACCCTACTTTCTCAAGTGAAGGCTTTCAAGAGGAAATGAAGGTTATAAGTGAAGAATTAAAGGAATGGGATGAGGAATTAGAGCAATTTTGTGAAGATAAGCTGTTTTTAAATAGTTTCAAAAAAAGAAGGATAAAATATCCTATTATAGGTACAACTAAAGATTTGCAACAAATTAATTTAGAGCATATTAAGAAATTTTATAAAGAAAATTATTTGCCCAATAAAACCTCTATTGCAGTTGTTTCCTCATTAGAGTTTGAAGAGGTTAAAGGTATAATTGAAAGGTATTTTGAAGCTTGGGAAAATTCCTCTTATGAAGGAAAAAATGAAGAAATTATTTATGATAAAGATACTTTTGGAGTATATAAAAATAATAGAGATGGAATTAATAGCTGTAAAGTTCAAATGATTTTTCCTATAGATGAATTGAATTATGAAGAAATAAAAGCATTAAGAATATTTAATGAATACTTTGGTGAAGGAGTTAATTCATTATTGTTTGATACATTAAGAACTAAAAATGGACTTGTATATGATGTTTTAACAAAGATTTCTTATGAAAAGTATATAAAGCTTTATAAAATAACCTATAGTACCTCAAAGGAGAATTTAGACAAATCCTTAGAATTAATAAACAAATGTATAAAAGAGATAGATAAGTTTGAAAATGTAGTAACTGAAGAAGATATAAGAGATTTTATAAAGTCTATGAAGCTAAGAAGATGGTTTAGAGAAGAACAAAATATAATTTTGGCAAAGGAATTATCTACATATAATACAATGTTTGGTGATTATAAATTATATTCTGAAGAGTTTAATAATCTTATAAATATGGATAAGAAGTATATTTTAGAGGTAGTTAAGAAAGTCTTTAAATATAAATCTATAGAAGTAATAAGTAATTAAAATATTAGAGCGTATTAATATGAAAAGGAAGATAGTAATGAATAAAGCACCTTTATTGGAAGAATTATTAAAATACCATAAAGAAGAGAACTTAATTTTATCAATGCCAGGAAATAAAAGTGGTAAAGGCTTTTTAAGAGATTCCTTAGGAAAAAGTTTTAAAGAAGCTTTAGGAGATTTAGATATTACAGAGGTTGGTAACCTAGATAATTTACATTGCCCAGAGGGAGTAATAAAAGATGCACAGGAGCTTTTAGCTAAGACTTATGGAGTAAAAAAAGCATACTTTCTTGTAAATGGAAGCACCAGTGGGAATTTAGCATCAATTTTTTCTGCTTTTAATGAGGGGGATGAGGTATTAGTAGAGAGAAATTGCCATAAATCAATTTATAATGCTCTTATTTTAAGAAAATTAAAAGTAGTTTATATTGAGGCTGTTATAGAGAAAGAATTAGGTATATTTTTACCTTCTAGGAAAGAAGAAATAATTAAAGCTCTTAATAAATCTAAAAATCCAAAGGGAATTATATTAACTAATCCTAATTATTTTGGTGTTTATTATGAAATAGATGAAATAATAGGAGAACTTAAGAAAAAGGGACTAAAGGTAATAATAGATAGTGCTCATGGAGCTCATTTTGGAGTAAGTAAAGAATTACCTAAATCTTTAGCTAAACTAGGTGATTATGTAGTGTTAAGTGCACATAAAACCTTGCCAAGTCTTACTCAAGGAGGATTTTTATTAGTAAATAGCGATGATAAAAACATTGACTTTTATATAAAAGCATTTATGACTACATCACCATCATATTTAATTATGGCATCATTAGATTATGGCAGATATTACTTAGATAATTATGGTGAAGAGGATTATGATAAGCTTATTGAAAGAGCGGAGTTTTGGAAGGATAGAATAAATTCTCTTAATAAAATTAATATAGTAAGTAATATTAAAATAGATGATAATTATAAAATAGATAAAAGTAGATATTTAATTACTTTAGAGGATGGATATAGTGGTCATAAGCTTTTAGATTATTTAAAAGAAAAAAAGATTCAATCAGAAATGAGCTTTTCTAAGGGATTAGTATTAATTTTATCACCTTGTAATAATAATAGTGATCTTGAAAAACTATATTGTGTAATAAAGGAACTAGATATGAATAATATAGCTTCAGTAGAAGAAATTTATATATATAAAAGTATATTACCAAATAAAGTTTTAGAACCTTTTGAAGTATTAAATTTAAACTATAATAAAGTTTCAATTAATGAGTCCATAGGTAAAATATCTAAAAGCTTTATAATACCATATCCACCAGGAATTCCAATAGTTTGTCCAGGAGAAATTATTACTATAGAAGTAAAGGCGTTAATAGAAGAATATCTAAAAAATAATTTAACTGTAATTGGAATAGAAAATGAAAATATTGAAATAATAGAGATTTAAAGCTTTACTTTAATATGTTGAAATTTGTTTATTTATTTTAAGATAAAAACTAAAATAAGGATAAAATGAATTATAGTAAATATTGACATATAATATTTATTTAAATAAAATATTTTGTTGTAAGAGGAGGGATTTTTATGGAGAGAAATAAAGGAAATATATCAATTCATACTGAAAATATTTTCCCTATTATAAAGAAATGGTTATATTCTGATAAAGATATTTTTATTAGGGAGCTTATTAGTAATGGATGTGATGCAATAAGTAAATTAAAAAGATTAAGTACCTTAGGGGAAGCAAAAGTAAATGAAGATGAGCAATATAAAATCTTAGTTTCAGTTAATAAGGAAAATGGAACATTAAAGTTTATTGACAATGGTATTGGAATGACTGAGGAAGAAGTAAAAAAATATATCAACCAAGTTGCCTTTTCTGGAGCTGAAGACTTTATAAGCAAATACAAAGATAAAATAAATGAAGATAAGGATATAATAGGACACTTTGGTTTAGGTTTTTATTCTGCTTTTATGGTAGCAAAAAGAGTTCAAATTGATACACTGTCATATTTAGAAGGAGCAGAAGCTGTAACTTGGATTTGTGATGGTGGAACTGAATATGAAATATACCCATCTGAAGATAGAAAAGTAAGAGGAACTACTATAACTCTATTTATAGATGAAGATAGTAAAGAATTTTTAGAAGTATATAAGGTTAGAGAAATTATAGAAAAATACTGTTCTTTCTTACCAACAGAAATATATTTAGAAGAAGAGGGTAAAGAGGTAAAAGAAGAGGATAGGAAACCATTAAATGATACAACACCACTTTGGATGAAATCTCCAAAGGATTGTACAGATGAGGAATACAAAGATTTTTATAAAAAAGTGTTCTTAGATTTTAATGATCCTTTATTTTGGATTCATTTAAATGTAGATTATCCATTTAATTTAAAAGGAATATTATATTTCCCTAAATTAAAGCATGAATTAGAAGCTACAGAAGGTCAAGTTAAGTTATATAATAATCAAGTTTTTGTAGCTGATAATATAAAAGAAGTTATACCAGAATTTTTACTTTTATTAAAGGGTACAATAGATTGCCCAGATTTACCTTTAAATGTTTCTAGAAGCTTCCTTCAAAAAGATAAGGATGTTATTAAAATTTCTAAACATATAGTAAAAAAAGTAGCAGATAAATTGGTAAGTCTTTATAAAAATGAAAGAGATAACTTTAATGGTTTCTGGAAGGACATCCAAATATTTGTTAAATATGGTTGCCTAAGAGATGAAAGTTTTTATGAAAAAATAAAAGATATTATTATATTTAAAAGATTAAATGGTGAATATATAACTTTAAAGGAATACCTTGAAGAAAATAAAGAAAAACATGAAAATAAAGTATTTTATGTAACTGATGAGAAGCAACAATCTCAATATATTAAAATGTTTAAAGAAGCAAACTTAGATGCTTTAGTGCTAGATTGTTCATTAGACAATCATTTTATAAGCTTTTTAGAAGCTAAGGAAACAGGGGTTACCTTTGCAAGAATAGACTCTGATATATCTGAAACATTAAAGAATAATGATACAGAAGACTTAAAGGATTTAAATGAAAAAATAAAGAATCTATTTAATGAAGTTATTTCTAATGGAGTAAAAGAAGTTAAAGTAGAAAGCTTAAAAAATACTGAAACACCAGCTATGATATTAGTTTCAGAACAGTCAAGAAGAATGATTGAAATGAGTAAGATGTTTGGTGGCATGGATATGCCAGATATGTTTAAAGAAGAAAGAACTTTAGTTATTAATAATAATAACCCAATTATTAAGAAAATAGCTTCAATTGATTTAGAAGGAAAAGAAGAAAAAGTAAATTTAATTTGTAATTATATACTTGATCTTGCTTTATTATCTAACAAAGAATTATCTTCGGAAGAAATGGATAACTTCATAGATAGAAGCAATAAATTATTGAATATAGTTATTGGATTATAAATTATATTATTTATAATATCTTGAATAAAAAAACTCCGAAAGGAGTTTTTTTAATGCTTTAATAATTGTACCGATACAATGGACAAAATGAAAATCTTGGATTATTATAAAGTAAATAACTTTTAGAAGTAGGTGCACTTATGAATGAAGTTAAAAAAGTAGCAACAATAAATGATTTATCAGGAATAGGAAGGTGCTCCTTAACAGTAGCAATACCGATTTTATCAGCATTAGGAGTGCAATGCTGTCCTTTTCCAACAGCAGTATTATCTTCTCAAACAGAATTTGAAAAATTTACTTTTCTAGATATTACTGATGAAATGATTAAATACAAAGAGACTTGGAAGGAACTAGGGTTTAATTTTGATTGTATTTATAGTGGATTTTTAGGGTCAGAAAGACAAATAGATATAGTATTAGATTTTGTTAAAGAAAAGAAAGATGCGTTAATTATTGTTGATCCCGTTATGGGTGATAATGGAAGTATATATGATACCTTTACAGAGGGAATGTGTAGAAAAATGAAAAAGTTAGTTTCTGTAGCAGACCTAGTTACACCTAATTTAACAGAAGCTTGTATTTTAACAGATGAAGTATATGATAAATATAAAACTAGCAGTGAAAAAGTAAAGAAAATAGCTAGAAAGATATCTAGTATGGGGCCTAAGCAAGTAATAATAACAGGTATTATTAGAGAAAATAAAATTTATAATTATGCTTACAATAGGGATGAAGATAAAGATTTTATTATAGAAGCAGAATTTAATAATGAATCTTATAGTGGAACTGGTGATATTTTTACTTCAATAATTACAGGTTTACTTTTAAATGGTCATGATTTAAATTATTCAGTTAAACATGCAACTGAATTTATATGTAATGCTATAAATTTTACATCTAAGTTTAATACTAATCCAAAAGAGGGAATTATGTTTGAGCTGTTTTTAAAGGAGTTGATTTTAATAAATGAACACAAGTAATAAAACAAGGAATATTGTATTAACAGCAATTTTTGCGGCAATGATATGTATAACAATTGCCTTTTTTCATATACCAACAGGTTTTAATGGTGGATACATTCATTTAGGAGATACACTTATATATTTAGCTGCAGTACTTTTACCTACACCATATGCAATGGTAGCAGCAGGACTTGGTGGTGCTCTTGCAGACACTTTAACAGGTGGTATCCTTTGGGCTATACCAACCATAATTATTAAACCTACAATGGTATTATTTTTTACATCTAAAGCAGATAATATAATTTGTAGACGAAATATTTTAGCTGTATTTATTGCAGGAATTGTAGGATGCCTTGGATATTATTTAGCAGGAGCTATTATTTCAGGAAACTTTATTGCTCCACTTATAACTTTATATTTAGAATTAATACAACCTTTAGTAAGTGGTATAATATTTGTAGTAGTTGGTTACTCTTTAAATAAGATAAAAATTAGAGAGAAAATTTCACATGTTTCTGTAAAATAAAATGCAATTATAAAAAGAGGGAATATTTATGAAGGTAATGACCTTTAATTTAAGGACAGATTTTCCATTGGACATTAATAATAGATGGAATAAGAGAAAAGAAATAGTATATGAAGTTATAAATAATAATGATTTTGATATAATTGGAGTTCAAGAATTAAATAATAAAATGTATAAAGATCTTACTTCAGAAATATCTAATTATAATTTTGTAGGAAATCCAAGAAGTGAAAAGTACTTTATAGAAAGAAATGATATTTTAGTTTCTACAAGACATAGAATTCTTGACTACAATACTTTTTGGTTATCGGATAAACCAGATAAAATAGGAAGTTCTATATGGTATTCTGTATATCCTAGAATTTGTACTACAGCTTTAATAGAATTAGAGGATGGAAATATTATTAGAGTATACAATACTCATTTAGATTTTTTATTGGCCAAAGCAAGAGAATATGGATTAAGAAAAATATGTGAGTATATGGAAAGTAAACATGAAAAAGATGATTATCCAGCCATATTAATGGGAGATTTTAATGCTAGTCCAAATAGTAAGGCTATTAAAGAGTTCTGTGAAGGCAAATATGGTGCAAAAAAATTTATAACTGTCCAAGCAAACAAGAAAGAAATTTATTCTATGTCTACTTTAAGTAAGTTTAAAGGAAATCAAAAAGGACTTCATATTGATTATATTTTTGTTACAGAAGAATTTAATGTTAAAAAAAGTGAAATAATATATTATAACAAGAAGGGGAAATATCCTTCTGATCATTATCCTGTAAGTGCTGAATTAGAAATTATAGATTCAAAAGGATAGTAAATTATCTGATTTTTATTAGATAATTTACTATCCTTTATTTATGGTTATAATAAATTGAATTAATAATAGTATAAATATAGTAATATTTACGGGTGTAAAATGTATTGACTTTATCACTATTCGAATTATATACTTTTAATGTATTTGTACTAAGGAAGAGACTAAATGAAGTAACAAAGGAAAATGATTATGTAACGGGTACAATTGATACTTTAGACATTAGATTTGGTAGCTTATGGACTAATGTCGGTAGAAAAAGCACCTAAGATATAGGGAGGAATTAAAATGAAAAAGGATTTATCTATTAAAACTATAGTTGCAATAGGAATAGGAGCAGCAGTATTTATGATATTGGGACGTTTTGGTTCTATTCCATCAGGAATACCAAATACCAATATTGAAACAAGTTATGCATTCTTAGCTTTAATGGCAGTTTTATATGGACCAATAGCAGGTTTATCTATAGGATTTATAGGTCACGCATTAAAGGATTTAGTATTCTATGGATCACCTTGGTTTAGTTGGGTTATAGCTTCTGCTGGAGTAGGTTTAATACTAGGATTAGGTTGGAATAAGCTAAAGGTTAATGATGGTGAATTTCAAAAGAAGGAAATTATTATATTTAATATTTATCAAGTAGCTGCTAACATACTTGCATGGATTATAATTGCACCTACATTAGATGTTATTATTTATGCAGAACCAATTAATAAGGTTTACTTACAAGGTATAATAGCTGCTATTTCTAATTCTATTACAGTTGGAATTCTAGGAACTTTTCTAATTAATACTTATTCAAAAACTAGAGTTAAAAAGGGAAGTTTAGATAGAGAATAAAATACAATTAAAATACTGGAGACTTTAGGTTTCTGGTATTTTTTATTTTTACATATATAAATATAATGTATTAATTATATGTAATATATATTATTTTTTTGTATACATATTGAAGGAAATATAGTAATATTTAAAGTCGGAGATAAAATCTTTAATATTATATTTAAATTGTAAAGGGAGATTTTCTATGAAAAAACCTGTTATTGAGTTCAAAAATTTTACTTTCCAATACAGAGCTCAAGCAAAGCCAACATTAAATAATATAAACTTAACTATATATGAAGGTGAAAAAGTTCTTATTGTTGGACCATCTGGATCAGGAAAAAGCACAATTTCAAATTGCATAAACGGATTAATACCATTTTCATATAAAGGAAATATCTTAGGTAGCTTAAAAATAAATGGAAAAGAAACAAAAAATATGAGTATTTTTGAATTATCTAATTCAGTTGGTACAGTTCTTCAAGATCCAGATAGTCAATTTATTGGATTAACTGTAGCAGAGGATATTGCTTTTAAGCTAGAAAATGATTGTATTGAACAAGATAAAATGAAGGAAAAAGTAAAGATAACTTCTAAAATTGTTGATATAGATAATCATTTGGACTTAGCACCCCATAGTATTTCAGGTGGACAAAAACAGCGTGTAACTTTAGCAGGAGTTATGGTTGGGGATGTGGATATTTTATTATTTGATGAGCCACTTGCAAGTTTAGATCCATCAACGGGGAAAAATGCTATTGAATTAATTGATGAAATAAAAACAAAGACAAATAAAACAATAATAATTATAGAGCATAGACTAGAAGATGTATTACATTGTGATGTAGATAGAATAATTGTTGTAGATAAAGGTGAAATAGTAGCAGATATGGCACCAAAAGAACTTTTAGCCTCAAATATACTTTCAGAGGTTGGCATTCGTGAACCTCTTTACATTACAGCTTTAAAGTATGCTAATTGTGACGTGAATTCCAATATTAATCCACAACATATAAATACATTAAATTTAGAGCAATGTAAAGATAAGTTAAAAGGTTGGTATAATGATGCTTTTGATGAAAGTACAGAAATATCAGATGAAGTTTTATTGGAATTAAAAAATGTTAAATTTGGATATGAAAAAAATAGAGAAATATTAAAAGGTATTTCTTTTAAAATTAATAAAGGTGAAATGCTTAGTATAGTTGGAAGAAATGGTGCTGGGAAATCTACAATATCAAAGCTAATTTGTGGTTTTTATAAGCCAACTGAGGGAGAGATATTATTTAATGGTAAGAACATACTTAATGAAACCATTAAAGAACGTGCTGAAAAAATTGGTATTGTACTGCAAAATCCAAACCAAATGATATCTAAAACAATGATATTTGATGAAGTTGCATTAGGTCTTAGAGTAAGAGGAATAAAGGAAGAAGAAATTAAAGAAAGAGTATTTAATACTTTAAAAATTTGTGGGTTATATGAATTCCGTAATTGGCCAATTTCAGCCCTGAGCTTTGGACAGAAAAAACGTGTAACAATAGCATCTATATTAGTATTAAATCCAGAAGTAATTATATTAGATGAGCCAACAGCAGGTCAAGATTTTAAGCATTACACTGAAATTATGGAGTTCTTAAAGGAATTAAACCAAAAAGGTGTAACAATTATAATGATTACTCATGACATGCATTTAATGCTTGAATATACTAATAGAGCAATAGTATTTTCAAATGGTTTAAAGTTAGCAGATGATATTGCTGCCAATGTTATAACAGACAAAAATGTTATATCAGAGGCTAATTTAAAAGAAACTTCTTTATATGAATTAGCTATAAAAGCTAACTTAGAAAATCCAAGAGATTTTGTTAAAAAGTTTATTAATTATGATAGGAGGATTAGAGCCATATGAGCAAAATGTTAGAGTATTCAAATATAGATTCCCCTATTCATAGATTAACTGGTGCAGCTAAGTTAATTGCTTTTATAATATGGGCAGTGGCATCAATGATTACTTATGATACTAGAGTTCTTATTTTAATGTTTATTGTAAGTATAGTAGTATTTAAAATATCAAAAGTAGAATTTAAACAAGTTTCCTTTGTACTATATTTTATATTAGTATTTTTATTACTAAATAATTTAGCAATTTTTATTTTTTCACCCTATGAAGGAGTGAAAATATATGGAAGTAGAACTGATTTATTTAAAATTGTAGGACCATATACATTAACATTAGAACAAATATTTTATCAATTTAATATAACAATAAAATATTTTTCTATAATACCAATGGCACTATTATTTATGGTAGCAACTAATCCAAGTGAATTTGCTGCCTCATTAAATAGAATTGGTGTTAATTATAAAATAGCTTATTCTGTTTCAATTGCTTTAAGATATATTCCAGATGTTCAAAGAGATTATCAAGATATATCCTTTGCACAACAAGCAAGAGGAATAGATATGTCTAAAAAAGAAAAGATAACAAAAAGAATTAAAAATTCAGCTTCAATATTAATGCCATTAATATTTTCAAGCTTAGATAGAATAGAAAGCATTAGTTCAGCTATGGAGCTAAGAGCCTTTGGAAAAAATAAAAAACGTACTTGGTATAATGGAAGAAAATTTGAAAAAGGTGATTATATTACAATAGCTTTAGCTATAGCCTTGTTAATTATAGCTATAATATCTGTTAAAGTTAACAACGGAAGATTTTATAATCCCTTTATATAAAATAAAAAATATAGACTTAATTAAACTTTAATAAGGATAGTAAAGTAGTCTATGGGTTATAGTCTAATTTACTATCCTTTAATTATAATTTGTTTTATTGTTTGACAGAAATCTAGATAAAATATATTATAAAAATACATAAATAATTGGACATGTATTAAGGCGGTGAAATCATGGAATTAACTAAAGCACAAAATAAGTTTATAAGACATAAATCATCCGGGTATCAAGTATTAAAGGGTAAGGAAGGTACAGGTAAAAGTACAGCTTCAATTTATAAAGCTTTAAACTTAGAAAATAACTATTGCCTTTATGAAGATGATAAAATACTATTTGTTACTTCTAATTATAGTAAAAATACTGATGTTTATAATCTATATAATAAAGAAAATAATCAAGAACATTTCTATTCATTATTTTCATTAGAAACCAATAGAGTAAATATAATGACTTTTGAGGAACTAATTAATACATATTATAATGCTTATATAAGAGAAAAGGGACAAGTATTTAAAATAGTAGACAAAAAAGAAGCATTAAGTATATTAGAAGGCTTAAAAGATGAAATAGAGAAGTTTTATAAAAAATCTAAGTTTATTGAAAAGGCTACATTAGATTTTTTACTAGATGAAATATTATGGATTAAAGCTAGTAATCTAACCTTAGAGGAATATTTAAGTGTAGATAGAAAGGGCAGAAAAAATAGAATTAAGAAATCATCATATACAAGAGAATCAATTTATAGTATTAAAGATATGTATAATAATAAACTATATATGAATTCACTTATTGATAAATATGATCATATTCTATTTGCTCTTGAGTATGTAAAAAAATACAATGGTATATACAGCCATGTATTTTTAGATGATATTGAAAGATTAACTAAAGCTGAAATAGATTTTATAAAGGCTATTTATAAAGAAAAGTCATATTCATCTTTTATCTTTATACTTAATAGTGAACTAAATAATAAAGAAAACTCATGGATGATAAAAGGAAGAAAATTTAATAGTCTAGGTGTTGATGTTAAAGGAAAAAGCTTTAGCTTCAAGTTAAAGTTTGAAAAGAAAAAGAAGGTAATTAATACTATAGAGAAATTCAAATATATAAATTTAAAAAATAAAGATATAGTAGAGTTTAACATAGATACAGCATCTAATGATAAAGAAATATTTGATAATGATAATACGATATATAATAAAGAGGAATTAGTAGACTTACCTATGTTTAGCAATATAGCTGCAGGTAATCCTATTGAAATGAATGATAATATAGAAGGTACATTTTATTTACCTAAGTACTGGCTTGAAAGAGGAAAGGATACCTTTATATTAAGAGTAAAGGGTGACTCCATGGTAGATAAGAATATCTGTAACGGAGATTTGGTTGTAATCAAAAAGCAAGCAAATGCAAATCATAATGATATAGTAGCTGCTAATTTAGATGGTGAAGCTACATTAAAAACATTAAATTTAAATGATGAAAATCCTAAATTGATGCCAGCCAATTCATTATACTCACCAATTGATTTAGCTAATAGAAATGTAAGTATACTAGGTGTTGCCATAGGAGTAATTAAAGAAGATATAAATTAAAAATATCTCTTCTTTAATTTATAAATGTAAATATTTCCCAGAAAATAATTAACATAATATTATATTTATAGGAATATTATAGGTTATGGAAGGGGAGATATTTATGGTTGACCATTTAATATTAAATCAAAAAAGAAAAATTTTAGATCATATTAATTATGCAAAAGAAAGGAATTTAAATAAGATTTCTGCTTTAATAGTTTGTAATAATGAAGAAATGCAAAAGGAACTTTTAACTTGGCTTATTTTTAATGGATACAAGGTATCTTTAACAAAAGATGAGGTTAGTGTTCTTGTAATAGAATGGTAAGAAATATATTTTAAAGTTATTGACAATATGACGAAAAGAGCTATAATAAACTATATAGTTTATGAGTTTAAAATATTTTATATAATAAAAGAACCATAAAGTCATTAAATAATTTAAAATAGCGAAGATATGGGAGCTTGTTAAGCTCCTTTATCTTTGCTATTTTTTTCTTTGTTTGGGTTTTCTGATTTCATTTCCCAATGGATTATTAGTGTTAAAAATCCTCTTATTAGAGTTATTGAACCTAAGATAATTAATTCATTAATATTTCGAATAATAACTGTTTTAAGAATTTCTGCTGCAAGTTTAAATTCAAGAGCTGTTGCCATTGAATTTGCATATTCCCATTTTAATGGATAATGAGTACCTTTAATTAGTGACATTATATAGTGATAAAAGGCTTTAGAAGAACCTACGCATATAACAAAAATACCTATTAGTTCTAGTATATTTATTAATGGGGGAAGAATAATCTTTATAAAGTTTTCTAACATAAGTAGCACCACCTTGTTTTTATAATATTTATTATTTCAATAAAAGAGAAAAAAATAAGTGAAATGAAAAATTAAGGAATAAATAATAAAGAAAAATAAAAAATAATATATAATTATAAATATAAAAATAGTTTGGAGAAGAAATATGATGATAGATAAGGAATTTTATCAAAAGGGAGCAATAGACATAGCTAAAAATATATTAGGTGATTTTCTTATAAGAGAAGTTAATGGCAAAAAGATTAAAACTATGATTGTTGAAACTGAAAGTTATATTGGAGCTACTGATAAGGCTTGCCATGCTTACAATTATAAAAAGACTGAAAGGACAAAACCTCTTTTTGAGGATGGAGGTATAGCTTACGTTTACTTCATTTATGGATTATATTATTGCCTTAATATTGTAACTAATAAAAAAGATGAGCCAGAAGCTGTTTTAATAAGGGCAGTTGAACCATTAGATAACTTTGATTACCTTGCTAACATTAGATTTAATAAGAATTATGAAGAACTAACTAAAGCTCAAAAAAAGAATCTTACTAATGGACCTGCAAAGCTGTGTAGTGCCCTTAGTATAACAAAAAGTGATAATTATAAAAAATTATACTTACAAGGTGATTTATATTTAGAACATAATCCAAATAAAAATTTTGAAATAATTGAGACAAAAAGAATAGGAATTGATTATGCTGAAGAAGCTAAGGATTTTTTATGGAGATTTTATATTAAAGATAATAGTTATATATCAAAAAAATGAATATTTATATAGATTTGCTTAAAACTAATAATGATTTTAATTCAAGGAGGTTTATTATGAAATTAAAAAAATCATTACTAGTAATTTGCTCATTATTAATATTTTCTTCTATACTAATTGGTGCTGCAGAGCCAGATAAAACAATAAATGCTAAAAGCCCAATTATTATTGGTGAAATATTAAACGTAGAAAAAAGTGAAGATAGTAAATCTATTAGAATAACAGTTGAAGGTTATATCAAAGATAAAGAGGTAAACAAAATAAAAGTTGTAGGTATAATTGATGATACAACTAAAGTTATGAACTCTTCAAACGATAAAAAAGAAAAGATAGAATTTCAAAAGGGGGATTTAGTTTATATGAGAGTAAGTGAAGCTATGACTAAAACTAATCCACCACAAACTATAGTAAAAAGAATATTTATCACAAAAAATAAATAAAAAATTATTGTAATAATTACATATAAATAAATGGAGGGTGAAAAAATGAATAAATATGATAAAGATGAATTAAAAAATAGATTAACAGAATTACAATATAAGGTTACTCAAGAAAATGCTACTGAAGCACCTTATTCAAATGAATATTGCGATAACTTTGAAGAAGGAATATATGTAGATATAGTTTCTTTAGAACCTTTATTTGTATCAGATGCAAAGTTTGAATCAGGATGTGGCTGGCCTGCTTTTTCAAAGCCTATAGATAGAAAGCTAATAAATGAAAAAGTAGATAGAAGCCATGGAATGGTAAGAACAGAAGTAAGAAGTAAATCTTCAGATTCTCATTTAGGACATGTTTTTTGTGATGGACCAGAGGAGTTAGGAGGACTTAGATATTGTATAAATTCAGCAGCGTTGAAATTTATACCTAAAGACAAAATGAAAGAAGAAGGCTATGAAGAATATTTAAGTTTATTTGATAAATAATATAAGGTGGTTTCCACCTTTTTTATTTTGTGAGTTTGTACAAATATAGGGTTATTAACTTAATTATTTAGGTTTAAGAGCATGTAGTAATTTACATAATTATTTAATGTTTGTTATAATAGATAATAAAACCTATGAAAATACAAGTACAACCATGGGGGTCGAGGATGAGTAAAAGTAGTAAACGTAATAAAAAAAACAATCGAGAAAGAGCTTTATATGTAATCATATGCGTTTGTTTAGTTTTCATATTATTAATTGGGAAACTAACATATATAATGGTTTATAAAAGTAAGGAATATAGACATATGGCT
Source organism: Clostridium sp. (assembly GCF_021443865.1). GTDB lineage: Bacteria > Bacillota > Clostridia > Clostridiales > Clostridiaceae > Clostridium. The sequence goes on along the minus strand of NZ_JABUTB010000018.1, from coordinate 16,162 downwards.
CAAGGACAATGGAATTCTCATGTAATAGTAAAAGCAACAAGAGGAGACATAGTTGATAGAAGTGGTGCTATTCTGGCAACATCAATAGATGTTTATACTGTGGATTTAGATTTAGAAGCCATAGATATACACATTCAAGATGAAAAGACAACAAAAGAAGAAGTAGCAAAACAATTGGCAGAGGCATCAGGTCTAAGTATAGCAGAGGTAAATAGAAAGTTAAATCCAACTAATGAAGATGGTGTAAAAATAACTACCAGTACATTAGTTAAAGGAATAGATAAGGAAACTTCTGATAGAATTAAAGCTTTAAATATATATGGTGTAGTAACATCTATTAGCCAAAAAAGATATTATCCTAATAATAATTTCTTATCTCATGTTCTAGGAAGTGTAAATTCTGACAACATAGGTCTAAATGGAATTGAATTAGAATATGATTATGAACTTACTGGAATAGCAGGAAATAAAATTTCAGAAATAGATGGAAGCTTAAGAGAATTACCTTATCAAACAGTTAAATATTCAAATCCTGTAGATGGTAAAAATATTGAATTAACTATAGATGAAAATATACAATTAATAGCTGAAAAAGCTGCAGAACAAGGATATAAAGATAATAAGGCTAAAGAAGTTACTATAATTGTTATGAATCCTCATACTGGTGAAATATTAGGAATGGTAAACAAACCAGATTTTAACCCTAATACACCTTATGAAGATTATGAAAAATTTGCTGGAGAAGATGATTTTGAAAAGCTTCAAAATATGTTCAGAGACAGTGCAATTAGTGATACCTTTGAGCCGGGATCAACATTTAAAAATATTACTATGGCGGCTACTTTAGAAGAAGGTACAGCTAGTGAAAATGATACTTTTTATTGTGATGGTGGAGTAAGATTTGGTTCTACAATAATAAAATGTTGGAATACATCAGGACATGGAACTCAAACTCTTCCTGAAATATTACAAAATTCTTGTAATGTAGGATTTATGGAATTAGGAGCAAGGCTTGGTAGTGAAAAACTTAAAGAATATATTGATAAATTTGGCTTTGGTGAAATAACTAATATAGACTTACCAGGAGAATCAGAAGGAATTGTTAAGTCAGTTAGTGATATGAGTGAAATGGACTTAGCAACTATTGCTTTTGGACAAACTAATACAGTAAATAGTGTTCAATTGTTAACTGCTTTTAATGCTATAGCTAATGGAGGAGATTTAATTCAACCTCATATAATGAAAAAAATAAGTTATGAAACTACTAGTGGAACAAAGGTAATTGATAAAGTTTTTGAACCTTCTATTAAAAAGGGAATAATATCTGAAGGAACAGCGTCTACTTTAAGAGATTATTTAGAAAGAACAATTAATCAAGGACAAGAAATTGGAAGCTTTATGGGTAAGGATAGGAGAGTAGGAGGAAAAACAGGAACTGCTCAAACTATAGATTCTATAAATGGTGGTTATTCTTCAGATAAATATATATCATCTGTATTAGCATTATATCCAGTAGAGGATCCTCAAATTACGATTTATATAAAAGTTAATGAGCCAAGTGCAGGTCAATATTATGGGGGACCAGTTACTACTCCAATATTAAAATCATTGCTTACAGAGTTATTTAATTATATGGATTCACAAGTATATAAAGAAAAATATATAGAAAAAGCACCGGTAGTAGTACCAGAAATAAGAGGGAAAAGTCTTTCAGAGGCTAAAAAGATATTAGAAGAATATAATTTATCTATGAGAATAGAGGGTTCTACTTCTAAGGTTACTAATATGGAGCCTTATCCAGGAGCATTGGTAGAAGGGGGATCAACTATTAGTGTTAATTTATCAGGGGATAAAATAGATTCAAACAAAATTATAATGCCTGATTTAAAAGGGAAAACTTTGGAAGAAGCTACTAAAATATTAAATAGTTTGAACTTGAAGTTTACAACTAATGGAGTGGGATTAGTTGCTGGACAAAATGTTATTGAAGGAAAGGTTATTGAGAAAGGAACGAAGATTTCTTTAGATTTAAAAGAATAGTTAATAGGAGATAAGATGAATAAAGTTAATAATGTAAATTCAAGAAGCAGAACTAAAAAAAGAAAATTAAAAAAAAGTAATATGAAAAGCATAGATTATGCATTATTATGTGGTTTATTATTATTACTTTTTATTGGAGTTGTAATGGTATATTCATCAAGTTCATACTATGCCTTGTATCAAAAAGATGTTTATAATACAGAATACTATTTTATAAAAGAAATAACCTGGGTATTGGTTGGTATAATTGGTATGGCTGCTACTATGTCTATAGATTATCATTTTTATAGAAAAATTACTCCTTGGTTAGTTATAATTACTATAGTGCTTTTAGTATTAGTATTATTTATTGGTGCTGATATAAATGGAGCTGTAAGATGGATAAGATTAGGACCCTTATCCTTTCAACCATCTGAGCTTGCAAAGTATGTAATGGTTCTTTATTTAGCTTTACTTATTGATAAAAGAAAGGGTAAGATTAAGAAGTTTGGCGAAGGTACAATATTTTATTTATGTATAGCAGCTGTTTTTGCAGGTCTTATATTACTTGAAAAAAATCTAAGTATTACAGCTATAATTATGATGGTTGCCTTTATAATGATTTTGGTTGGGGGAGCAAAACTTAGTCATTTACTTTCTTTAATACCAGTTGGCTTTGCAGCAGGTTTAGCTTTAATATTTTCTCAAAGCTATAGATTAGATAGACTTACAAGTTTTTTAAATCCTTGGGCAGATCCATCTGGAGATAGTTATCAATTAATTCAATCCTTTTATGCATTAGGGTCAGGTGGAATATTTGGAGTTGGTCTTGGTAATTCAAGACAAAAGGCTTTATTTATGCCAGAGCCTCATAATGACTTTATATTTTCAATTATAGGTGAGGAGCTTGGATTAATTGGATGTGTTTTTGTTATATTACTATTTGTGTTTATAGTAATTAGAGGAGCCACAATAGCTGTAAAAGCAAGAGACAACTATGGGTTTTTATTAGCTATAGGAATAATTTCAGTTATTGCATTGCAAGCTATAATTAATATAGCAGTTGTAAGTGGTTCAATGCCAGTAACAGGGGTTCCTATGCCATTTATTAGTTATGGTGGAACATCCTTGGTATTTAACTTAGGAGCAATGGGAATACTACTTAATATATCTAGACAGTGTAAAAATGAAGAAATATAATAAAAAAGGACTAAATATAAAAGAATAAAATATTATTATAATGAAGATATTTTTTGCAATATAGGAGGAATGTAATGAAGACAATACTTTTCACGGACTCTTGTTGTGATTTACCTATAAGCTTTGTTAAAGACAATAATATTCAAGTTATGTCAATACGAGTAAATATTAATGGAGAAGATATTCCAGACGATTTAGGTAAAAGTATTTCACATAAGGATTTTTATGCTCTTATAAGAAATGGTAAGTTACCTACAACATCACAAGTAAATGTTGATACTTTTGAAAAGAATTTTAGAAAGTATGTTAGTGAAGGATATTCAATAATTTATATTGGGTTTTCATCAGCTTTAAGTGGATGTGTGAACAGTGCAAGATTAGCAAAAGAACTTATAGATGAAGAAATAAAAGATGCAGATATTACTATAATAGATTCCAAAAGTGCATCTATGGGATTAGGGTTACTTGTATATTATGCAGCTAATATGCTAAGGGATGGAAGAAGTAAGGAAGATATAATTAATTGGCTTGAAGAAAATAAACTTAAATTAAATCATTGGTTTACCGTTGATGATTTAAACCATTTAAAAAGAGGCGGTAGAGTATCAAGTACAGTAGCAATAGTAGGTACAATGTTAAGCATAAAACCTATTATGCACGTTGATAATGAAGGAAGATTAATTCCAGTATCAAAGGTAAAGGGCAGAAAAAAATCTATTAAAGCTTTGTTTGACAAACTTAAAGAGAAAATTGTAGATTCTGAAAATCAAACTATATTTATTAGTCATGGAGACTGTATAGAAGAGGCAGAAAGTTTAAAGGAATTAATATTAAGTGAAATAAAAGTAAAAGAAATTATAATTAATAATATAGGACCTGCAGTAGGTAGCCATTCAGGCCCAGGTACAGTGGCATTATTTTTTGTTGGAAATAGCAGATAGTATTAAAATTTAAAATAAATCTATAAAAAACTCCGAAAGGAGTTTTTTTGTTTGATTTTAATAATACAATTTGCTATAAGCTGTAAATATTGGCAACTAGAATTATTAATGCTCTTTCTTTTGCCTTGAATTATTCTAGCTATAATGATAAAGTATAGTGTAGATTAAAAATTGAATTAAAATAATTTTAGTATTGGCATAAAGAAAGGGTAGTTGTATGTACGAATATATAATAGGTAGATATAAAGGAATAAATAAGGATTATATAATTGTTGAAAATAATGGAATAGGATATAAAATTTTTACTTCAGGAGCAACTATGTCAGCTATGCCTAAAATAGACGAAGAAGTAATGCTTTATCTTGAACAAATAGTTAGAGAAGATTTCTTGGGATTATATGGATTTGATACTAAAGAAGAACTTGAGATGTTCAAACTTTTAATTTCCATAAATGGAGTTGGTTCTAAAGCTGCATTATCATTGCTTTCTATAAGTAGAATTAATAATCTACGTTATGCAATTATGATGGGTGATGACAAACACTTATGTAAGGCACCTGGAATAGGTAAAAAAACAGCAGGTAGAATCATTTTAGAATTAAAAGATAAGATTAAGAAGGAAGACTTAGCAGAAGGTATTGAAAATATAGGAGATTTTGAAGATATAGTACCTGAAAATGCTAATAATATAGCTGAAGCATTAGGAGCACTTTTAGCATTAGGATATTCTGAAAAAGAAGCAGAATTAGCTATAAAGAAGGTAGATAAAAATGACAGCATAGAAAATATTATAAAGAATTGTTTAAAGGTTCTTATGGGTTAGGGGTGAATAAATGGAAAGAATAATAACTCCACAAGAAATTCTTGAAGATGGAAGTACTCTAAGTTTAAGACCTCAAAATTTACAAGAATATATAGGTCAAGACAAGGTTAAGGAAAGATTAAATATATTTATAAAAGCTGCACAAAACAGAAATGAGTCCTTAGATCATGTACTTTTATATGGACCACCTGGACTTGGTAAAACTACATTAGCAAATATAATAGCAAAAGAAATGAATGGTGAACTTAAGATTACATCAGGACCTGCTATAGAAAGAGCCGGTGATTTAGCAGCAATTTTAACAACTTTAAAGGATAATGATGTACTTTTCATAGATGAGATACATAGACTTAACAGAAATGTTGAAGAAATATTATATCCTGCTATGGAGGACTACGTTTTAGATATAGTTATTGGAAAGGGAGCAGCAGCAAAATCAATAAGACTTGATTTACCTAAGTTTACTTTAATAGGAGCTACAACTAGAATTGGGATGCTTACCTCTCCACTTAGAGATAGATTTGGAGTCCTTTGTGATATGCAGTATTATACTGAAGAACAATTAAAGGAAATAATTATAAGATCTGCTTTTGTTTTTAATTGTAATATAACTGAAGAGGGTGCTTATGAACTTGCAAGACGTTCAAGAGGAACTCCAAGAATAGCTAATAGATTGTTAAAGAGAGTTAGAGATTACGCTGAAGTATACTCTAATTCAGTAATAAGCTATAAGGAAGCAAGAGCAGCTTTAGAGCTATTAGAGGTTGATAGTAAGGGCTTCGATAGAGTTGATAACAAGATTTTAGAAGCTATAATTGATAACTTTAATGGTGGACCTGTGGGAATAGAAACCCTATCATACTTTATTGGAGAAGAACTTGGCACTATAGAAGATGTATATGAACCTTATCTTTTACAAACTGGGTTTATAGTTAGAACATCAAGGGGAAGAGTTGCTACAGATAAGGCTTATGAACATTTAGGAAGAAGTAAGAATAAGAGAAGCAGCACAGGGGAACAACAAAAATTATTTTAAGAAATATACAATAAAGATAAGGAGATAATAAAATGAAGGTTAGTGATTTTGACTTTGATTTACCAGAAGAATTGATAGCACAACATCCCTTAGAAAAAAGAGATGCTTCAAGATTAATGGTTTTAGATAAGAATACAGGAAATATAGAACATAGATCCTTTCATGATGTAATAGAATATTTACATGAAGGAGATACTCTAGTATTAAATAATACTAGAGTAATGCCAGCTAGATTAATAGGTGAAAAAGAGGAAACTGGTGGTAAAATTGAATTTTTACTTCTAAAAAGATTAGAAGGAGACAAGTGGGAATGTCTTGCTAAACCAGGTAAAAGAGCGAAAATAGGTCAAAGCTTTGTTTTTGGTAATGGTAAATTAAAATGTAAAGTTGTTGATATTATAGAAGAAGGTAATAGAATAATAGAGTTTTCGTATGAAGGAATATTTGAACAAGTGTTAGATGAACTTGGAGAAATGCCTCTTCCACCATATATTACAGAAAAACTTGATGATAAAGAAAGATATCAAACAGTTTATTCAAAGGAAAAGGGATCAGCAGCTGCACCAACAGCAGGTTTACATTTTACTAATGAACTATTGGAAGAAATTAAAGCTAAGGGAATTAATATTGCTTATTTAACTCTTCATGTAGGACTTGGTACATTTAGACCAGTTAAAGTTGAAGATATAAATGAGCATATAATGCATTCCGAGTTTTATCATTTAGATAAAGAAAATGCAGATTTAATTAATGAAACTAAAAAAAGAGGAAATAAGATTATAGCTGTAGGAACTACATCTACAAGAACTTTAGAAACAATTGGTGATGAAAATGGCTTTGTAAGAGAACAAAGTGGATGGACTGATATTTTCCTTTATCCAGGATATAAATATAAAGTTATAGATGAGCTTATTACAAATTTCCATTTACCAGAATCAACATTAATTATGTTAGTATCTGCCTTAGCAGGTAAGGAAAATGTAATGAATGCATATAATACAGCTGTAAAAGAAAGATATAGATTCTTCTCATTTGGAGATTCAATGCTTATCAAAGAATAACATGAAAGAGGAAGTGAAATATTGAGTACAAAAAAATATACTTTATTAAAAAAAGATGGAAAAGCTAGAAGAGGTAGATTTGAAACTATCCATGGAACCATTGAAACACCAGTATTTATGAATGTTGGAACTTTAGCAGCAATAAAAGGTGCTGTTTCATCTATGGATTTAAAAGAAATAGGATGCCAAGTTGAATTATCAAACACTTATCATCTTCATTTAAGACCATCTGATAAAGTTGTAGCCAATTTAGGTGGATTACATGAGTTTATGAATTGGGATAGACCTATATTAACTGATTCAGGTGGATTCCAAGTATTCTCTTTATCAGGAATGAGAAAGATTAAGGAAGAAGGAGTATATTTTTCTTCACATATAGATGGTAGAAAGATTTTTATGGGACCAGAAGAATCAATGCAAATACAAAGTAATCTTGGCTCTACAATTGCTATGGCTTTTGATGAATGTATCCCTAATCCATCAACTAGAGAATATGTAGAAAAGTCAGTAGCAAGAACTACTAGATGGCTTGAAAGATGTAAAGTTGAAATGGATAGATTAAATTCACTGCCAGAAACTATAAATAAAGATCAAATGCTATTTGGTATTAATCAAGGTGGTTGCTACGAAGATATAAGAATAGAACATGCTAAGACTATTACTAAAATGGATTTAGATGGATATGCTATAGGCGGTTTGGCTGTTGGTGAAACTCATGAAGAAATGTATAGAATTATAGATGCAGTTGTGCCTTATTTACCAGAAGATAAGCCAATTTACTTAATGGGTGTTGGTATTCCTAGTAATATTTTAGAAGCTGTAGATAGAGGTGTTGACTTCTTTGATTGCGTACTTCCAGCAAGAAATGGAAGACATGGTCATGTATTTACGAAAGAAGGAAAAATAAATCTAATGAATGCTAAGTTTGAGCTAGACACTAGACCAATTGATGAAGGATGTGAATGTCCAGCTTGTAAAAGCTATACGAGAGCATATATAAGACACTTGTTTAAGGCTAAAGAAATGTTAGCTATGAGACTTTGCGTTTTACATAACCTTTATTTCTATAATAAACTTATGGAAGATATAAGAGCAGCTATAGATGGAGGATACTTTAAGGAATTTAAAGAGCAAAAGCTTAAAGAGTGGAATGGAAGAGCTTAAAGTATTAAATATCTGTTAATAAGATTGACAGTACTATATAAATGTTATATATTTTTTATTATGGAACAGTAAAAAGTTTACATGGAAGGAATGAACTAAATGGAAGCTATATTATCTCTAGTAGTACCTTTTGCTTTAATGTTTGCATTAATGTACTTCTTATTAATTTTACCAGAGAAAAAGAGAACAAAGAAATATAACGAAATGGTTTCAGCTTTAGAAAAAAATGATGAAATAGTTACAAGAGGCGGAATTATGGGTAAAATCATAATAGTTGAAGATGACTATGTAGTAATTGAAACTAGTGCTGAAAGAACTAAATTAAGAATAACTAAAAACGGAATTGCAAGCAAAATAAATAAAACTGAAGAATAAGAATAATGCCCCCTAGTAAATCATAAAATGTTTACTAGGGGGTGAAATTTTATGGAGTGGATAAATTATTTTAAAAGTGTATTAAGAGGTATAGTTTGGGCACTTGTAATTACCATAATGATATCAATAATCTTCTCTTTTGTAATGAATAATATGCCTATAGGAGAAAATGTATTTAATATTATTTATGTTGTAATTTCATGCTTAGCATTAGTATTAGGTTCTATAATTGCTGTAAAATCTTATGGAAGTAAAGGCTGGATTGTTGGATTAGCTGTAGGTTGTATATTTTACATAGTACTGTATTTAATTGGGATACTATTTGGAGCAGAAGCTACTTTAACAATATATGATTTTATAAAATTTGTATTATGTCTTTTCATAGGACTTTTTTCAGGAATGCTTGGAATTAATCTTTAGCATTTAAGAGAAAGGGTGTTGTTATTACAACGCCTTTTTTATTAGTATAAATAAAAGAAAAATATGGTAATAATATACCAAATAAAGAAAAAGTTGTTGATATTACTTAACATAAGTAATATAATTTATATGAAAATGAGCTAGAGGGGGAAGAACATGAAAGGGAAAAGCAAAAGTAAGAGCAAAAGTTCAATATTATTTGTACTTTCTGTAGTTGTAATTATATTACTAGCTTTTGTTGGTTTCAAAGGATTTGAAATAGCAGGCTGGGAAGTGAAATCATTTAATAATGCAATTACAAAGGGCCTTGATCTTCAAGGTGGAGTTTCCGTTTTAATGGAGATACAAGAAGATGATGTTTCATCTGACGTACGCCAAAGAACTAAACAGTTATTAGAACTGAGAGTTAATAAGATAGGAGTAGCTGAAACAGTAGTTACTGAAGAGGGAGAAAAGAGAATAAGAATTGATGTCCCTGGAGCTTTTGACTCTAATGAAATAGTTGAAGGATTAAGTCAAACTGGTAACTTAGAATTCAAAGATTCAGAGGGAAATGTAGTCTTAACAGGAAAAGACGTAAAAGAGGCAACAGCCATTTTAGATGATACATCAATGCCTGTAGTATCATTAGAATTAAATAGTGAAGGTCAAGAAAAGTTTGCTGAAGTAACAGCAAATAATATTGGTAAAGCTATTAGCATATATATGGACGATGAGGTAGTTTCATCTCCTGTAGTTCAAAGTGCAATTACTAATGGTAAAGCAGTAATTAATGGTATGGCATCAATGGAAGAAGCAACAAAGCTATCTGGAATCATAAGCTCAGGTGCACTACCAGTTACAGTTAAGGCTGTTTCAATTACAAATATTGGAGCGCAACTAGGTTCAGAAGCCTTACCAAATGCAATGAAGGCTGGTGCTATTGGTATAGGAATAATATTCTTATTTATGATAGTTTACTATAGAGTACCAGGAATATTTGCAAGTATTGCATTAACATTATACATTACATTAGTTTTATTAGTATTTACTGAAATGAAAGTTGCGTTAACATTACCTGGAATAGCAGCATTTCTTTTAACTATTGGTATGGCAGTAGATGCAAATGTATTAATATTTGAAAGAATTAGAGAAGAATTAAATAATGGAATATCAATAAGAAGTGCAGTAAAGGCAGGATTTGAAAATGCTATGTCATCAATTGTTGATTCAAACTCAACAACATTTATTGCTGCGTTAATATTATATTTCATAGGTTCTGGATCTGTAAAAGGATTTGCAGTTACTTTAATGCTAGGTATTATTTTAAGTTTATTTACAGCTTTAATAGTTACAAAGATTTTAATGAACTTATCAATTGATATAGGATTATTAAAGAAAAAATGGCAATTTGGTAATAAGAAAGAAATTAAGCCGTTTAAAATAATTCAAAAAACTAAGCTTTGGATTGTATTATCATTAATAGTTATATTAGTGGGACTAGGTTTTACAGTTTCAAAGGGATTAAACTTTGGAATAGACTTCCTAGGTGGTACTAAAATGGTAGTAGAGCTTGGAGAAGGCTTTAATAAGCCGGAAGCTGATGAAATTGTAAAATCATTAGTACCAGATGCTGTTACTAATGAAGCAGAAGATACACAATATGAGATAAAATCAAGAGATTTAGATAGTACTAAGGTAACTGAAGTATTTAAAGCTCTACAAGATAAATATAATTTAGAAGAGGAAGCTTTATTATCTCAAGATGAAATAGGAGCTTCAGTAGGTAAGGAACTTACTAGAAATTCTGTAATTGCTTTAGTAGTAGCTTGCTTAGCAATGTTAGCTTATATCGCTATAAGATTTAAGATGGACTATGGTGTTGCTGCTATAATTGCACTTGTACATGACATATTAATTACTATAAGTGTATTTGCTATTTTTAATATACCTGTAAATACACCGTTTATTGCAGCAATATTAACTATTGTTGGTTATTCAATAAATGATACAATAGTAATATTTGATAGAATAAGAGAAAATGAAAAAAATATGAGAAGAGCTTCAGCTACGGAAATAGCTAATAAGAGCATAACTCAAACTATGTCAAGATCTATAAATACAACAATAACAACATTAATAACAATTACTGCTGTTAATATATTTGTACCTACAGTTAGGGAGTTTTCTTTCCCATTAATTATAGGAATAGCTGCTGGTGCATATTCTTCAATATTTATAGCATCACCAGTATGGGTTTTATTAAGACATAGAGAAGAAAAAAAATCTAATAAAAAATTAGTTTAATTCCAAAAATATAAAAAATAAACCTCCTAAAGTGAATGGAGGTTCATTTTTTTTAGAAAACATTTGTATTATTTATAAATATACATTATAATATATGTGTTTTCTTAAGTTTTATGGAGGAGTTTATAATGCGTAAGTTTTGGGAGAGTATTTATAGTCCAAATTATATTACTGGATATAATCCCTTTATACTTAAAAATATGAGCAAAGCTATTGAACATATGGTAGAAGCTGTTAATAATAGAAAAAAGATAGTTATATACGGGGTACCAAATGTTGATGGATTATGTGCCATATCTTCTTTACATTTAGTTTTAAAGTATTTAAATGCAGATATAGAATATGTAATCTGTGATGAGGATTCTAATTCTGGAATTACTTCTGAAGAAATAATAAATAATGTTAGTTTTTTAGGAGGACAACTGTTAATAACTCTGGGATTAGATTTAAAGTCAGATGAAGAGGAAAAGCTTTGTGGGGATCTTGGGATAGATTTGATAGTATTGGAAAATAAAGAAGTAGATAGTGGAAGAAATTATATATACATAAATCCAAATCAAAAAGGATGTAATTACAGATATAAGAATTTATCTATAAGTGGAATTACTTTTAAATTAATGCAAGCAATTGCAATATATTATAATATAAAAAGTATAAATAAATATCTAGATTTAATTCTTATAGGAGAACAGTGGGCAGAAGTTCCTTTAAAGGGTGAAAATGGTGTGATTTTAAAGGAAGGTAGAAAGTTCTTAATTAATACAAATAACTACGGTTTAAGAGCAATAATGGATTATTATGATATGGTTGAAATGGATGATGAATGCATATTAAAGATTATTAATCTTATTACACCAACTATAAATGCTGTAACCATGATGGATAACGCACGCATTATTATAGAGTTATTGACAACAACTAAAAAAGATAGGGCAGAACAAATAACAAAATATTTAAATAAATCCAAAATGACTATATAATTTTTATAAATTACTTTGGAATAAGAATATATATGGTATTTTTTTTCGAAAGTACTTATAATAATTATATGGCTATAATTATTAGTGATGGAGGAGTTATCATGGATCTAAAGGAAAGAATAAGAGTAATTGAAAATTTTCCAAAGGAAGGAATTAGTTTTAAAGACATTACTACAGTTATTGGTGATGGTGAAGCTTTAAAGTACTCAATAGACAAAATTGTGGAGCACTTAAAGGATAAAAAAATAGATGTAATAGTTGGTCCAGAAGCAAGAGGATTTATTTACGGAGTACCAGTTGCTTATGCTATGGGAATAGGATTTGTTCCTGTTAGAAAGCCAGGCAAATTACCAGGAGAAACAATATCAATAACTTATGATTTAGAATATGGTAGCGATACATTACAAATTCATAAAGATGCTATTAAAAAGGGACAGAGAGTAGCTATAGTAGATGATTTATTAGCAACTGGCGGAACAATAGAGGCTGTAGCAGAACTTGTAGAATTAGCAGGTGGAGAAGTAGTTTGTTTAGATTTTGCTATTGAACTTACAGGTCTTAATGGAAGAGATAAGCTTAAAAATTATGAAGTTATGTCATTAGTTGATTATGAGTTCTAATTTTGTTGAAATAAAAAGATAAATATTATATAATAATAGAAAATGGCTGGTTGTTAAAACCAGCCAATTATTTTAGACTAAATCAAAGGAGATTACCCATATGTATGAAAGCCTATTGCAGAAAATTAAAGAAAATTGTAATAATGTTGATATAAATATAATAAAAAAAGCGTATGATTTAGCTTGTGATGCTCATAAAAGCCAAAAAAGGGAATCAGGGGAACCTTATATAACTCACCCTATTGATGTAGCTATAATTTTGGCGGAAATGGGTATGGATACAAGTACTATTGCTGCTGGCCTTCTACATGATGTAATAGAAGATACAGATTATACTTATGATGATATTAAAAATATATTTAATCAAGAAATAGCAGACTTAGTTCAAGGGGTAACTAAACTTGGTAAAATAGAATATAAAACAAAAGAGGAGCAACAAGCTGATAATGTAAGAAAAATGCTTTTAGCAATGGCAAAGGACATTAGAGTAATAATTATAAAGCTTGCAGATAGACTTCATAATTTAAGAACATTAAAGTTTATGCCAAAGGAAAAGCAAAAACAAAAAGCTAAAGAAACTCTAGATATTTATGCACCTTTAGCTCATAGATTAGGTATTTCTAAAATAAAATGGGAACTTGAAGATTTATCTTTTAGATATTTACACGAAGAAGAATATTATGATTTAGTTAAAGAAATAGCTGAAAAGAGAGTAGAAAGAGAAACATATATATCAGAAATTAAAGGAGATTTATATAAAAAATTAGATGAATCAGAAATAGATTGCGATATTGATGGAAGACCAAAGCATTTTTATAGTATTTATAAAAAAATGGTTACTAAAAATAAGAGTATTGAACAAATATTTGATTTAACAGCAATTAGAATTCTAGTTAATACTGTAAAAGATTGTTATGGAGTATTAGGAATAGTTCATACCATATATAAGCCTATTCCAGGAAGATTTAAAGACTATATAGCTATGCCTAAGCCTAATATGTACCAATCTCTTCATACCACAGTTATAGGGCCTCAAGGGAAAACCTTTGAGATTCAAATTAGAACATTTGAAATGCATAGAACTGCTGAATATGGTATAGCAGCTCACTGGAAATATAAAGAAGGTGATACTCAAGAAGAAAGAGAAAATACCTTCGAAAATAAGTTAGCATGGCTAAGAGATATGCTAGAATGGCAAAAAGAAACATCAGATGCAGAAGAATTTATTGAAGGTTTCAAGATAGATTTATTTACTGATGAAATCTTTGTATTTACACCAAAGGGAGTAGTAATAAACTTACCAAGTAAAGCAACACCAATAGATTTTGCTTATAGAATCCATACTGATGTTGGTAATAGATGTGTTGGTGCAAAAGTAAATGGTAAGATAGTTCCTCTTGATTATAATTTAAAGACAGGGGAAATAGTAGAGGTTTTAACATCTAACAATGCAAAGGGACCTAATATAGATTGGCTAAATATTGCTAAGAGTAATCAAGCTAAGAGTAAGATTAGACAATGGTTTAAGAAAATTAAAAAAGAAGAAAATATAGATAAGGGTAAGGAAGCTTTTGAAAAGGAGCTTAAAAAGCAAGGTGTTAATTATTCAGAAATAGCAAAAGGTGATAGCTATGAAAAGGCAATTAAGAGATATAATATCCACAATATGGAGGATTTATATGCTGCTATAGGTATAGGACAAATATCAGCATCTTCATTCATTTCAAAGCTTAAAGAAGAAAATAATATTGAAAAGCATACTATAGAGAATATTAATAAAGCTATTGATGAGCATATAAATAAAACGGATAAAAATAATTCTAATTCTATACAAGCCAATTCATATGGCGTAACTGTTAAAGGTGTTAGTAATCTTATGGTTAGATTTGCTAGGTGCTGTAACCCAGTGCCAGGAGATGATATACAAGGATATATAACAAAGGGAAGAGGCGTATCTATCCATAGAAGTGATTGTAATAATTTAAAATCTTTAATAAGCTTTGATCCTAGTAAAGTAGTTGAAGTTTCTTGGGGATTATCAAAGGGAGCTGCTTATGTTGCAGAAATCCAAGTAAGAGCAGAAGACAGAGTAGGAATATTATCAGATATTATGACAGTAATAACTGAAGCTAAGCTTCCATTAAATGCTTTAAATGCTAAATCAGCTAAAGGTAATATAGCAATGATAAATATAAAAGTAAAAATAGATTCCATTGAACAATTAAAAGAACTTATGAGAAAAATAAGAAGGCTTAAGGGTGTAATGGATGTTTATAGAATGAACAATTAGTGAGGAATAATTATGCGTGTTGTAGTTCAGAAAGTAGCTTCATCCAAGGTAATTGTAAATGATATTGTTGTAGGTTCAATAGATAAAGGGCTTAATTTATTAATTGGATTTTCAAAGTCAGATACAGAGGAAGATTTATTATATTTAAAAGATAAAATAGTGAATTTAAGAATATTTCAAGATGAAAATGATAAGATGAATCTTTCGCTTTTAGATGTTAAAGGTGATATTTTAGCTATCTCTCAATTTACTCTATATGGAGATTGCAGAAAAGGGAGAAGACCTAACTTTATGGAGGCAGAAGGCGGAGATAGAGCTAATGCATTATATGAAAGATTTATTGAATTATTAAGAGAAACTAATTTAAAGGTAGAAACTGGAAAATTTGGCGCTCATATGAAGGTTGATATTCAAAATGATGGGCCAGTGACAATAATTTTAGATAGTAAAAAGAATTTTTAGTTTAAAAGGAGGAAAGTTTATGATAATAAAAACATATCCTCTTGGATCCCTTCAAACTAATTGCTATATAGCAATAGATGAAGAAACCAATAAAGCTGCTATTATAGATCCAGGAGCAAGTGCAAATTATCTTATTAAAGAAATTGAAGCTTTAGGAATTGATATAGATGTAATACTTTTAACTCATTGCCATTTTGATCATAATGGAGCAGTTGAGGAGTTAAAGGATAAATATAAAGTAGATGTATATTTAAATGAAGCTGAAGAAGAATATATGAATATAGATACAACTGGAATATTTGGTAAACTACCAAAGTTTTATAAATATTTAAATGAAGGTCAAGAAATAAAGGTAGGTAATCTAACTTTTAAAACTATTTTTACTCCAGGACATACAAAGGGTGGCACATGCTTTTTAGTAGAAGATAATATATTTACAGGTGATACCCTATTTAATACTTCTATAGGAAGAACAGATTTTCCTG
>NZ_JABUTB010000017.1 GCF_021443865.1 Clostridium sp. | reverse complement strand
TCGCAGTGTGACACATTTAGCTTTTTTCTTATGTGATGATTCTAATGAATCATCATAATGTTCATATTGTTTAGCCATAATGAATAAATTATATATTTTAAAGCTATGGTATTTTTAGAATATCCTAGTCCCTTTAATGTTCCAATATTTACTCTTTGTTCATCTACCATTCTAGTCATTGTAGTTAAGCATACTAAAGCTGCAACTAAAAAGAAAAATACAGGAAATACCTTTGCTAGCTTATCTATGCTATCAGCATTATTTTTATAATCTACATAAGAATAATGACTATTTCTATCTAATACATACCAGCTTGGTTCTTCTATAGATTTAATATCATTTTCAGCTTTTAAGATCTTTGCTTCAGCTGATGCCATTTCCCTATCAAATTTTATCTTACCCTCTTCATATTCTTTTTTACCATTCTCTAATTCTGTCTTGCCATTTTCTAAATCTAATTTTGCCTTAGCAAATTGATTTTCAGCTTCAATTTTACCATTTTCTAATTTTTCCTTATTTTCATTTAATAAGGCTTGTGCATTATTTAATTCAATTTCTTTAGCTTTAATTTGAGCTTCTGCTTGTTGTATTTTTTGTTCTGCTGACGTTATTTCATTATTTATATATGAAATACCTTTATTAAGTTCATCTCTAGTTTTATATAAAGAATTTAATTCATTATTTATTGCAGCCTTTTCATCTTCAGATAAATTATTATCTTTTAATGAATTTTCCTTTTCTAGGATTCTATTATCTAAATCCCTTTTATTACTTTCTAAAGTCTTCAACGTATCTTTAGCAGTAGTTATAACGCTTTCTGAACTTGCCTTTTCTTCACTCAATGTTTGCTTACCAGCTTCCAATTGTGCTTTACCACTATCAATTTTAAATTGACCTAAGGATATTTCATTTTCAGCTTGAATTATGTTAAGCTTATAATCTGTTTCCTTTTTAAATAATTCATCTTCACCAGTTTTAAGAGCTTTCTCTGATTCTTCTAATTGTTTTTTTGCATCGCTTAGCTTTTCTTCTCCCTTTTTCTTTTCTTCATTAAATTTATTTTTATTTTCATTTAATTGCTTATTTGCTTCAGTAAGTATTTCTTCGTATCTTATTCCTGCTCTTTCGTTACCTAGTGATTCTAGAGATATTTTTACATTATCTATAGAGTCAAAATATTTATCTGAATAACTATTTAAATCTTTAGCACCACTTACTGTAACATAGGTTTCAGTATAGGCTGGTATTTTAAAATTATCTATTGGAACTGCAATATAGCTTGAAATTTTGCCGCTACCTATACTAGATGCTCCCTTTTCGGCAGATAAATAATATGGACTTTGAACTTTGCCTACAACTTCATATTCTATATTTTCCAAGCTTTCAGTTAAATCTTCATTTTTCCCAGATTCTAATTTAATCTTACTTCCAATAGATAAATTCAAACTATTAATTTTACCTTCTTCTATTACACACTCATTAGGTTTTTCTGGTAATCTTCCTTCAACTAGAGTATATTTATTAACATACTCATCACTATTAAGTGGAATACCCATTACTTTGATAACTAACTCTGATGAGTCAATCTTTGTAAGTGTATCTAAAGAATAGGTTGGAAATACATCCTCTATTCCATCTACATTTTTTATTTCTTCTATATCTTCATCAGTAAAACCTAGTGTAGAATATAAGGTAAAATCCATAAAATTATTATCATCATAATATTTATCTGCAGTAGCCTTCATATCAATTGGAGCTACTTTTATTCCTGAAAAAAATGCTACCCCTAAAGCAATAATTGCAAAAATAGAAAAAAACCTTCCTTTTGATTTTTTTATATCTCTTAGGATATCTTTAAAAAATGCATTTTTCATTTTACCATTCAATCCTTTCTACTGGAGTTGGATTGTCATTTAAAGTAATACTTTCAATCATACCATTTTTAACTTTAATCACTTTATCTCCCATAGGTGTAAGAGCAAGATTATGTGTAATAATAATAACTGTCATATTATGTTCTCTACATGTATCTTGTAATAATTTTAATATTGCCTTTCCTGTGCTATAATCTAAAGCCCCGGTTGGCTCATCACAAAGTAATAGCTTAGGATTTTTAGCTAATGCTCTTGCAATAGCTACTCTTTGC
The DNA here is from genome assembly GCF_021443865.1 of Clostridium sp. Taxonomy (GTDB): domain Bacteria; phylum Bacillota; class Clostridia; order Clostridiales; family Clostridiaceae; genus Clostridium. Next base: position 28,834 of record NZ_JABUTB010000017.1, on the reverse strand, counting down.
TGCTCTCCACCAGATAACTGAGATGGAAAGTTATTTTTTCTATCCTCTAATCCAACAGCATCTAAAACTTCTGAGGGATTAAGTGGATCTTTACAAATTTGCGTAGCTAATTCTACATTCTCTAAAGCTGTTAAATTTTGAACTAAATTATAAAATTGAAAAACAAATCCAATATCAAATCTTCTATAAGAAATTAATTCTTTTTCTGTATAATTACTTATTATATTATTATCTACAATAATTTTCCCACTAGTTGAGGTATCCATTCCTCCTAATATGTTTAGTATTGTACTTTTACCTGCACCACTAGCACCTGCAACTATTACAAATTCTCCTTTTTCTATTTGAAAGGACACTCCTCTTAAAGCATCAATATCAACTTCTCCCATTTTATAAGTCTTTTTAACATCTTTAAATTCTATAAAACTATTCAAATCTAAAACTCACTCCTATCAAAATTAACAAATTATATCTTTATGTGGAACTAAGAAATTTACTGCTTTTCTTTCTAAATTAATATCTATATTTTTATCTACTAAAATTTCTCCATCAATGCACACAGTAAAATCATTTTTTGATCTTATATGAATAGATCTACATTTCTTATAAATAAAGTACTCTTTCATTTCTTCATTTTCTAGATGTTCACCTTTTTTAAATACATTAATTAATCTAAGTAATTTAAGTCTAGATACTTTCTTAAATATACAAACATCTATTAGTCCATCATTAATCTTAGCCAATGGTGCTCCCTTATAGCCACCTCCATATGTCATTCCATTTGCCACAACACATAGTAGGAAATCTCCTTCTATTGTTTCTTCATTATCTATTAATATTTCCAAATTAGAGTACATCTTATGTAATAAAGAGTAGAATACAGAAAGAGTATATGCACCTTGTCCACTAATTAAAGGAAATCTTTTAAATTTATTCATGTTCTCTGCAACTTTAGCATCAAAGCCTATATTACATAAGTTAACTGAATATTTATCATTAACTCTCAATAGATCAATTTCTTCCTCTTCAAACTCTATTTGTTTTTCAATATCAAAGAAATTAATATTAGAACTAAAATTGTTTATAAAATCATTACCAGTTCCATAGGGTATAACAGAGGCACTTGCGTTTTTATATCCAATTAATCCATTAACTACTTCATTAAGGGTTCCATCACCACCGCAGGCATAAAACCTTAAATCTCCAACTTCTTTTTGGCAAATATCCTTTGTAAAATTAGTTGCATCATTTTTCCCTTTTGTAATATAAATATTGTATTCATCACTTTTGCCTTTAAAGGCTTTTATTACTTCATTGCTTATTTTTTCAGAAACATCAGTTTTCCCTGCTTCAGGGTTTATTATAAAATAATGTTTTGTCTCACTCATAAGATTTATCCATCTCTTTCTTTAAATACTATCAAAATATCTTAATATAATATTTATTATTAATTTTATTTTAGTCCAAATAGCAAATAATAGCTATACCTAATATAATTATAGGAATAGCTATTATAAATATTTTACAAGTATTTATTTAACTTTGCATTGGATAGCATTAACTTAATTCTATTTTCTTGATTTATTTTTGATTGAGATGGATCATAATCTATAACCACAATATTAGCTTCAGGATTTTTATCAACAATTTTTCTTATGGCTCCTCTACCTACAATATGATTAGGTAAACATCCAAAAGGCTGTGCACAAATAATATTATTCGCACCTGAATGTATTAATTCAATCATATTTGCTACTAATAACCAACCTTCTCCCATTTTCACTCCATAACCAATATAACCATCAGCCATTTTTCTTACTTCATCAAAATCTGTTGGGCCTTCAAATCTGGAGTTGTTTTTTATAACTTTGTTTACCTTTCTTTGAAGCTTTAAAATTATTTTATATCCTAAGGCTGCAATTTTTGATTTTAAATATCCCTTTCTATATAACTTGTAATCAATAATAGAATTTAAAATACAGTAATTAACAAAGTCCATAAGCCCTGATTGAACTACTTCGGCATCCTCTTTAACTAGAAATTCTTCAAGATGGTTATTACCCATTCTTGAATATTTCATATATATTTCTCCTACTATTCCTACTTTAATCTTAATTTCATTATTTACTTCTATTTTATTAAAGTTTGTAGTAATCTCCTTTGATATTTTTGATAATTTTAGATAACTAAGACTTGAAAATTTATGTTTTAAATTATCAACTGTTTTATCTAAAAGAATATCACATTCACCCTTATTTATCTCATATGGCTTTACTTTATTATATAAATACATTATTAAATCACCATAAATAACAGCATAAAATAGCTTAATTATAAGATGTGGTCCTAATTTTAGTCCAGGATGTTTTTCAATACCAGATACACTTAATCCTATTGCAGGAACTTCTGAAAATCCACTGTTTTCTAATGCCTTTCTTATTAAGTGAATATAATTAGATGCTCTACAGCCACCCCCTGTTTGAGTCATAAGCAAAGCTGTTTTGTTAATATCATATTTACCACTTTTTAATGCCGATATAAATTGTCCTATTACTATCATTGCTGGATAACATATATCATTATTAGAATACTTTAATCCCTCTTCTATTACTGAGGAAACATCATCCTCTAGAAATTCTATATCGAATCCATAATCTTTTAATATCTTATCCATTAGCTTAAAATGAATAGGTAGCATATTAGGTGCTAAAATCTTATAATTTTTTTTCATTTCCTTTGTAAAAACTTTATAACTATTACTCATATACTTCCCACCTATTCTTTATAGCTTCTACCATACTTCTTATTCTAATTTTTGCTGCTCCTAAATTGTTAGTTTCATCTATTTTTAATTGTGTATATATTTTCCCATTGTTTTCTAAAATATTTTTAATTTCATCAGCTGTAATGGCATCTGTACCACATCCAAAGGATACTAATTGAACTAACTGCATGTCCTCATTATTAACAACAAATTTAGCTGCATTAAATAATCTTGCTTGATATGTCCACTGATTTAGAACATTTACAGCCACATTATCATAATTAAATGGGATAGCATCTTCTGTTATTATTACTAAATTTAATGAATTCATCATTTTATCTATTCCATGATTTATTTCTTTATCAACATGATAAGGTCTTCCTGCTAAAACAACAATTAATAAGTCATTATCTCTACCATATTTAAGTGCTTCCTTACCCTTTATTAAAATATCTTTTTTAAATTCTTTATATTCATTAAGACCAACTTCATATGCTTTTTTTATATCTTCCTTAGAAATCCATTTATAATAATCTTTTAAGCTATTGAATAAATTTTCTATAGTACTCTTTTTAGAATTTAAATCTAAATATGGAGCTATAAAATTACACTTTTCTATATTAGATACATTATTTTTTATTACTTCTGGATAATATGCCACAACTGGACAATTATAATAATTGTCTGAAATGCCTTCGTCATAATTAAATGTCATGCAAGGATAAAAAATATTTTCAATATTTTTCTCTATTAAATTTTCTATATGACCATGAACTATTTTAGCAGGATAACAAGCAGTATCTGATGGTATCGTATGTTGTCCTTTTAAATATAGTTTTTTAGAAGAGGCATCTGATAAAATAACCTTTATTCCTAAATGATTAAAAAACTTCACAAAAAAAGGTAAGTTTTCAAACATATTTAAAACCATTGGAATTGCAATTAATCCTTTATCTCCATAGTTATTAGCATACTCTAATAATTTTAAATTTTTATATTCATAAAGGTTAGGAATATTATTATCATCATATTTACCAGTAGGCTTTGAACATCTATTTCCTGATATGTATTTTCTTCCACCATTAAATGTATTAATAGTTAGATTACATTTATTAGTACAAAGTCCACATTTTATTCCTTTTGAACTATGTGTAAAGTTATTTAGTTCTTCTCTAGTAATAATTTTTGTTTCTTCTGGTTTTTCCCTTTTTGCATATATTGCAGCTCCATAGGCACCCATTAACCCAGAAATATTTGATCTTATGACATTTTGATTTAATTCTAATTCTAAGCTTCTTAAAATTGCATCATTACATAGTGTCCCACCTTGAACTATTACATTTTTACCTATATTTTTTGTTCTAATAACTTTATATAAAGCATTTTTTACTACACTAATTGATAAACCAGCTGAAACATCTTCAATGGTAGCACCATCTCTTTGAGCTTGTTTAACAGAAGAATTCATAAAAACTGTACATCTTGATCCTAAATCTGCAGGATGTTTTGCCAATAAACCCAATTTAGAAAAAGTCTCCACATCATACCCCATTGCCTTAGCAAAAGTTTCAATAAATGACCCACAACCAGATGAACAAGCTTCATTTAGTATTATACTTTTTATAGCATTATTTTCTATTTCAAAACATTTGATGTCTTGTCCACCAATGTCTAAAATAAAATCTACATCAGGATTAAATTTACTTGCTGCAATATAATGAGCTAGTGTTTCTACTATGCCATAATCTATACCAAAGGCTTTTTTTATTAATTCTTCTCCATATCCGGTAACTGCACTTCCTATTATGTTAATTTTTTCACCATAATTATCATATATATGTTCTAATTGCCTTTTAATTACTTTTACTGGATTCCCTTCATTATGAGCATAAAATTCATAAATTATATTACTATTATCATCTATTAAAACAAGTTTAGTAGTAGTGCTTCCTGCATCTATTCCTAAATAGGCATTTCCTTTATATCCATCTATATCTTTAATTAAAACCTTAGCTTGGTTATGTCTATCTAAAAAACTTTTATATTCATCATTACTAGAAAATAAAGGCTTAATACTTTTGCTAACATTAATATTACTTTTATAATTATTAAGCTTATTTATTAACTCTTCATAAGTGTAAGTTTTTTCTTCATTACCAGAAAATAATGCTGCCCCCTTTGCCACAAATACCTCTGCATCTTCTGGTACTATAGCTTCCTTTTCACTTAATTTCAATTTTTTTATAAACATACTCCTAAGACCTTTATAAAAATATAATGGGCCTCCTAAAAACAATATATTCCCTTTTATTTCCCTACCTTGTGCAAGTCCACCAATAGTTTGATTTACTACAGCATCATAAATGCTTACTGCAATATCTGACTTACTTGCCCCTTGGTTTAATAATGGCTGAATATCAGATTTAGCAAAGACTCCACATCTAGATGCAATTGGATATATGTTTTTGTAATCAAAGCTTATCTTGTCTAAGTATTCTACACTTATACCCATCAAACTTGCCATTTGATCGATAAAAGCTCCTGTTCCACCTGCACAGCTAGAATTCATTCTTTCTTCTAAGCCATTTGTTAAATATATTATTTTAGCATCCTCTCCACCTAATTCAATAACAACATCAATATTGTTAAAAAGTTTTTTTACTCCTATTGTGGTAGCAAAAACCTCTTGAACAAATGAAATATTTGAATCCATAGCTAAACCATATCCTGATGATCCAGTAATTGAAACTTTAATTTTATTATTACTTACTATGTCCTTTATTTTAACTAATTCATTTAATACAGTTTCTCTTACTTTTGTAAGATGTCTGGTATAACTTTTATAAATCAATTTATTACTTTCATCTAATAGCACTAATTTTACTGTAGTTGAACCTGCATCTATACCTAATCTATATTTCACTTTATATGCCCCCATCTAAATTAAAATTATATAAAGGAGCTGTATTTACAGCACCTTTAATTTATATTTTTCTACAACTATCCCTAATAATTAATTTAACTGGTAATACTATTTTTTTACTTAGATTTCTTTCTCCCTTTATTCTTTCCATTAAAATATCTAAGGCTGTTTCACCCATATATTCTGTAAATATTTTAATCGTTGTCAAAGATGGCGATAAATACTGAGCTGTGGCTATATCGTCAAAGCCCACTATACTTATATCCTTTGGTATTTTATATCCTTCTTCTTGTATAGCTTTATAAGCACCTATAGCCATAGGGTCACTAGCTATAAAAAAAGCAGAAGGTATTTTTTCTAGCTTTAAGGCTTCCTTCATTAAAGTGTACCCATCTTCTGGTGTAAAATTACCCTTAAAAACCCATTCTTCTCTATAGTTATTTATATCTATCATAAATCTTTTATACGTTGCTTCTCTATAGTTTATTAATTCAACTCCGTTATCACTATTGTGTGGAATAACTTTTGCCCCAATATAACCTATATCCCTATGACCTAGGTTATATAAATAATCAAGGGCTTTTTTAGTCCCATACTTTAAATCTACAACTATAGAATCAAATTCCCACTCCTCTGGAGAAGAATCTATAAATATAATATTATTAGATAATTTTTTTAGACTATTAATTTCATTATTTTCAAATATCCCAACAGCAATTATTCCATCTAGATTTTTATAATTATATGTATCATCTGTTATCAAATTACTAAGATATAAAGATTTAAAGCCTATATTATCTTCTAAGCATTTTTTCTCTATTGCCATTCTGATAGATAAGAAATATGGATCACTTAACTCCTTTAACTCATTAAAGGAACAAACTATTCCAATGGTATAATTTTTAAGCTTATTTTTTCGCTCTTTTATAGTTACATAATTCATTTCTTCAGCTACAGCTAAAACTTTTTTTCTTGTTTCTTCTGAAACATTAAGAGTTTTATCAAAATTTAAGATACGAGATACTGTTGCAATAGAAACACCTGCTTCATTAGCAATCTCCTTAATTGTTGCCATGATATTCACCTCCGTTCTAATAGTAAAATAAATATTTATATATAATTAAGATGAGGCATATAAATGCCTCACCTTTAATATTTATCAATTGATAATTTTAAACTTTCAATATACCTATCAATAGCTTCTTTTCCTAGGCTATCCCATTTAAATACTCCACAATGTTCAAGCACCTTGGTAAATACATTTCCTATTTCCATCTTTAGAATATCATCAATATTCTCTTCTGTTATATATTCATTTTTACTTTTGATTTCTTCATACCAATCATAATGAATTTTCATGCTATCATAATTATAAATATCATCTTTTTTAGTAGTTAAAGATACTTTAATTATCTCTATTTCTTCTTTTAATCTTGCTGGAAGAACTGCAAGTCCTAAAACTTCTATTAATCCGATGTTTTCTTTTTTAATATTATGGAGCTCAGCATGAGGATGAAATATTCCATCTGGATATTCATCAGTAGTTCTATTATTTCTAAGAACTAAATCAATTACATACTCATCATTTTCTTTTCTTGCTATTGGTGTTACTGTATTATGAGGAATATTATCAGTAAAAGCATATACATTCACCTTTGGATCACTATAGTTTCTCCAATGATTTAATACTTTGTAAGCTAATTCACTTAATTCTAATCTATTCCTACTTTTTAATCTTAATACACTTAGTGGCCATTTTACAATAGAAAACTTTACATTTTCATATTTTTTTAATATAAATTCTGTATAATTTGAAGCTTTATTCATAGCAAACTCATACTTTCCACCTTGGTAATGGTCATGTGTTAATATTGAACCACCTACAATTGGTAAGTCTGCATTAGAACCTATAAAGTAATGTGGGAATTTTTCTACAAACTCTAGTAATCTATTAAAAGTCTTACTAGTTAGCTTCATTGGAGTATGCTCTGCAGAAAAAACAATACAATGCTCATTATAATAAGCATATGGGGAATACTGTAAATACCATTTTTCATTGTTTAAGCTTAATGAAATAACTCTAAGATTTTGTCTAGCAGGGTGATTTATACGTCCTCTATAGCCTTCATTTTCTTTACATAAAAGACATTTAGGATATTTTGAAGGAGGCATATTTTTAGCTTCTGCTATGGCTTTAGGATCTTTTTCTGGTTTTGACAAATTTATAGTTATATCTAGATTTCCATAATCACTTTCACTTTTCCAAAGTAAATTTTGAGCAATTCTATCTGCTCTAACATAATCACAGGCTTTACTAATATTATAAAAGTAATTAGTAGCCTCTTCTTGTGATCTTTCATATTTATCCTTGAATGTTTTAATTACTTCTGAAGGTCTTGGCATTAATGCACCCATAATCTTAGTATCCAATAAATCTCTATAAATTGGAGTATTAGATTCTAAAATACCATTTTCAAAAGCGTAATTTAGTATATTATTTAATATATCTGTTGGTGTTGTTAATTCTTCATCTTTAACTTCTATATCATCATAATCATCTAAATTTAAAATATTTAGTAGGGAATTCCTAATATAAATTTCATCATCTTCAGTAAATAAACCATGCTTTAATCCATATTGAATCAATCTTTTGATTTCACTATAAATTTCCATAATTCACCTACTTATTAAATCCAAGTGGATTGTTCTTATGCCACTTCCAAGCTGATGCTATTATATCTTCCACATTGTCATATTTAGGTTCCCAATTTAATATTTTTCTCGCTTTTTCTGCTGATGCAATAAGTCTAGCAGGATCTCCAGCTCTTCTTTCACAAATTTTTGCAGGTATTTTATGTCCTGTTACCTTTCTAGCTGCTTCTATCATTTCTTTAACTGAAAATCCATTTCCATTACCTAAATTGAAAATATCACTTTCATTTCCATTTCTTAAATAATCAATTGCTAAAATATGAGCATTTGCTAAATCAGTTACATGAATATAGTCTCTAATACAAGTACCGTCTTCTGTATCATAGTCCTCTCCAAAAATTGAAATAAATTCTCTTTTTTCAAGAGGGACTTGTAATATTAATGGTATTAAATGAGTTTCAGGGCTATGATCTTCTCCAATGCTTCCACTCACATGAGCTCCTGCTACATTAAAATATCTTAATGAAACATATTTAACTCCATGTGCTATATCCGCCCATTTCATCATTTTTTCCATAGCAAGTTTAGTTTCACCATATGCATTAGTTGGTTCAGTTTTATCTGTTTCAACTATTGGCATTCTAGTAGCTTCCCCATAAGTAGCAGCTGTTGATGAAAATACAATCTTTTTCACATTATTAGCAACCATAACTTTTAATAATACCTCTGTCCCATGAACATTGTTGTTATAGTATTTTAATGGATTAGTCATACTTTCTCCAACTAAAGAATTTGCTGCAAAATGAATTACTTCTGTAATATTATTGTCCTTAAACACTTTATCTAACTCATCTTCATTTCTTATATCAACATTATAAAACTTAGCATTTGGATTTACTGCTTCTATATGTCCTGTTTCTAAATTATCTACAACTACTACTTCTTCTCCTTTTTCTATTAATTGATAAACTGCATGGCTACCAATATAACCTGCTCCACCGCATACTAAAATCATAATTAATACCTCCTAAATTTCTCTAGTTCCATTTCCTATTTCTGCAATATAGAAACTAGCTTCATAGCCTATTTTATTTTTATATCCTTGTCCAACTGTTTTTATAAAATCATCAACACTATCTTTTTTTACTAATGCAACTGTACATCCACCGAAACCAGCACCTGTCATTCTTGCACCTAAAACTCCATTATGAGCCCAAGCAAGTTCTACTAAAGTATCTAGTTCTACTCCTGTAACTTCATAATCATCTCTTAAAGAAATATGAGACTCATTCATAAGCTTACCAAAGGTAACTAAATCTTTTGATTCTAAAGCATCCTTTGCCATTAAAGTTCTTTGATTTTCATAAACAGCATGTTTTGCTCTTTTTCTTCTAATATCATCATTAATTAAACTTTTATTATTTTCAAATTCCTCTATAGTAAGTTCACCTAAGGAATTAATATTAAGCTTTATTTTTAATTCTTCTAATGCTTTCTCACATTCGCTTCTACGCTCATTATACTTAGAATCAGCTAAACCTCTTCTTTTGTTTGTATTAGCAATAACAAGTATTTCATCCTTTAAATCTATTGGACAATAATTATATTTTAAAGTATTACAATCTAATAGTATAGCATTATTTTCCTTACCCATTCCAATAGCAAATTGATCCATTATTCCACAATTCACTCCTACAAATTTATTTTCAGCTTCTTGAGAAAATTTTACTAAATCAACTCTATTGATATTGAAATTAAACAAACTATCCATCATAACTGCAGTTAAAAGTTCTAATGATGCAGAGGATGATAATCCTGCTCCATTTGGTATATTACCATAAATAACCACTTCAAAACCCTTATTAATATTATATCCATGTTTTTTCATCACATCAATTACACCCTTAGGATAATTAACCCAATCATGTATTTCTTCGTATTTTAAGTCATTTAAAGAAAATTCTACAACGCCGATATCCTGGAAATTGCTAGAATACATCTTTACTTTTTCATCTTCTCTAAGTCTTATTACTCCATAAGTCCCAAAACTTAAAGCGCATGGAAATACATTTCCACCATTGTAGTCAGTATGCTCTCCAATTAAATTAACTCTACCTGGAGAGAAGAAATATCTCTCGTTTCCATTTTCCTTAAAAATTTCATTAAAAGTATTTTTAATTTTTTCTATCATAATACTTCTCCCTAACTTTATTTAATATTTACAATTAAAGTCTATCACATTAAGAAAACATTATCAATTAATTTTACTAAAGTTTTACTAATTATTTTACTAAGTTTTACTAAGCTAATTTTATATAAAAAGAAGAGGCTACCTAAGTATCCTCTTCTATTGATTTTTCTTATGAAACGTGTGAATTTTCAAATTGACTATTATATAATGATGCATAAAATCCTTTTTTATTTAAGAGTTCCTTATGAGTTCCTTGTTCAACTATATCTCCTTCATTCATTACTAATATTAAATCAGCATCTCTTATAGTTGATAATCTATGTGCAATTATAAAGCTGGTTCTACCCTTCATTAAATTATCCATTGCCTTTTGAATAAGCACTTCAGTTCTAGTATCAACAGAGCTGGTTGCTTCATCTAATATTAGTATTTTAGGATCTGCTAAAATTGCACGAGCTATAGTAAGTAATTGCTTTTGTCCTTGAGATACATTAGTTGCATCTTCATTTAATTCCATATTATATCCATCAGGTAAAGTCTTAACAAAATGATGGACATGTGCAGCTTTAGAAGCTTTAATTACTTCTTCATCACTTGCTTCTAAGTTGCCATATCTAATGTTTTCCATTATTGAACCATTAAATAGCCAAGTATCTTGAAGTACCATACCAAATATCTTTCTTAAATCACTTCTATTAAAATCTTTAATATTATAATTATCTAATAATATTTCACCACTATTTAATTCATAGAATCTCATTAATAATTTTACTATTGTAGTTTTACCAGCACCAGTTGGACCTACAATTGCTACTCTTTGTCCAGACCTTATTGTACTTGAGAAGTTATTAATTATTACTTTATCTTCATTATATCCAAAATGAACATCTTTAAATGTTACTTCTCCTTTAATCTCTTCAATACTACGTGTATTTACGAAATCACTAATTTCTTCTTTTTCTTCTAAGAATTCAAAAACTCTTTCTGCTGCAGCTGCTGTAGATTGTAATACATTAGCTATTTGAGCCGCTTGTGCAATTGGTTGATTAAATGATCTTATATATTGAATAAAGGATTGAATATCACCAACCTTAATATAATTTTTAACAGTTAAATATCCACCTAAAATTGTAACAGCCACATAGCCTAAATTTCCTATAAAATTCATTATAGGCATCATCATACCAGATAAAAATTGAGATTTCCAAGCAGAATTATATAAAGTGTCATTTAATTCATTAAACTCTTCAATTGCTTTTTCTTCACCATTAAAAGCCTTCATTATATTATGGCCACTATATATTTCTTCAACATGACCATTTACATGACCTAAATAACTTTGTTGTTCTTTAAAATACTTTTGAGATTTTTTAATAACAAATGATATAAATAAACCTGATAATGGAACTATTAATAAAGCAGCTAATGTCATAGTAACACTTATTGAAAGCATCATAATAACCACACCAATTAAAGTTGTCATTGATGTAACCACTTGAGATAAGCTCTGATTCAAAGTAGTGTTTATAGTATCTACATCATTAGTAACCCTCGATAGAACTTCTCCATGAGTCATTTTATCAAAATATTTAAGTGGAATCTTGTTTATTTTTAGTGATATTTCTTTTCTTAAATTATATGAAACCTTTTGTGCTATTCCTGACATTATAAATCCTTGAATAAAGGCAAATATTGCACTTACAGCATATAAAAGTATCAATATAATAAGTATATTTCCTATATAAGTAAAGTCTATTCCTGCACCCGCTTCACCTGAAATCTTGCTTAATAAGCCTTCAAAGAGTTTAGTAGTAGCTTTTCCTAAAATTTTAGGTCCAATTATAGAAAAGGCTGAGCTACCAATAGCAAAAATTAAAACTACTATTATTGATATTCTATAAGGCTTTAGATAATCTAATATTTTTTTTAATGTACCCTTAAAATCTTTAGCTTTTTCTCCAATAGGTTTTATTCCTCCCATCGGACCACCAAAGCCACCGTTTTTTTTCCTTCCTATATTATTACTCATGACATCAGTTCCTCCTTTGAAAGTTGTGATAAAGCTATTTGATTATAAACTTCACAGTTTTCTAGAAGTTCCTGATGAGTTCCAATTCCAACAACTTCTCCTTCATCTAAAACTATAATTTGATTTGCATCTTTTATAGTACTTATTCTTTGAGCTACTATTATCATTGTTGCATCTTTAATATTATCTTTTATTGCTTTTCTTAAAGCTGAATCTGTTTTAAAGTCTAGTGCAGAAAAACTATCATCAAATATATATATTTCTGGTTTTTTAACTAATGCTCTAGCAATTGATAGTCTTTGTTTTTGTCCTCCAGATACATTAGTTCCTCCTTGTGATATTTCACTACCATATTTATCATCCTTAGCTTCAATAAATTCTGTAGCTTGAGCTATATCAGCAGCTAATTTTATATCTTTGATTTTAGCTTCAGAAGAACCATATTTTAAATTGCTCTCTATAGTTCCAGAAAATAATACACCTTTTTGAGGCACATAGCCTATCTTTTCGCGTAACTCTTTTTGTTTAACCTTTCTAATATCAACTCCATCAATTTCTATCTTACCTTCAGTTACATCATAGAATCGTGGCATAAGATTAATTAAAGTAGATTTACCACTACCGGTACTTCCGATTATGGCGGTTGTTTCCCCTGGCTGCGCTAAGAAACTTATATTTTTAATAACATAATCTTCTGCACCAGGATATTTAAAGCTAACATTTTTATATTCTACATACCCTTTTTTAGAAGCTTTGAATTTTTCAGTTTCCTCTTTATCTTCAATTGATAAATTACTATTTAAAACATCACTAATACGTTGTGCTGATACTGAAGCACGTGGTAACATTATAGATATCATAGAAATCATTAAAAATGACATAATAATTTGCATAGCATACTGAATAAACGCCATCATATTTCCTACTTGCATATTACCTAGCTCAACTTGATGAGAACCTACCCAAACTATAAGAATTGATATTCCATTCATAATAAACATCATAGCTGGCATCATAGATGACATTAATCTATTAACAAACAAATTAGTATTTGTTAAATCCTTATTGGCTTTATCAAATCTCTCTTCTTCATGCTTCTGAGTGCTGAAAGCTCTGATTACTAACATACCATTTAAACTTTCTCTAGTTACCAAGCTAAGTTTATCTATTAGTTTAGGAACTGCTTTAAACTTAGGCATAGCAAAGGTAAATAATACAGCTACTAATAATACTATCAAAATTACTCCAAGAGTAATTATCCATGTCATATTATTATTGGATTTTAAAACTTTTAATACTCCACCCACCCCTAATATTGGTGCATAGAACACTATTCTAAATAACATTACCATCAGCATTTGAATTTGTTGTATATCATTTGTATTTCTTGTTATTAAAGAGGCAGTAGAAAACTTATCAAACTCTGCATTTGAAAAACTTGTTACCTTCTTAAAGACATCCTGTCTTAAATTTTTTCCAATTCCAGCTGCCAATTTTGCAGATAGAAATCCAACAATAACTGTTGCAACCATACTAATTAATGCTATTCCAAGCATTTTAAGCCCTGCAAAAGATATATATCTTGTTTGTAAACTATCAGTATTAATACCAATTGCTTTATATTCATCTTTAACAAAGGATATTGAAGATTGTTTAACTATACTTTCAGGCATAGCATCTATTTTTTCATTCATACCCTTTAACATTTCATTTATTTTTTCTTTTGGTAAGGTCTTAAGTATTGTAAAAATATCTGTATTTTCAGGTAAATTCATTTGTGAATTTGTATTATTAAAGTTAAACTCTTCCATATTCCCAGATCTTATTCCATAAAGAATAAGTTCTGGTTTTGCCAAAATAACACTTAGTTCCTCTATTATATCTTTATTATCAGTATTTAGTTCATATAAGTCCTCTTGATTTAATAAAGGATATTTTTTTGAGTAATTATTATACTCATTATTTGATAAATTATCCTTACTAATTAATTTATAATTCTCCTCCACTTTATTAAGATCAATTTCTGAAATAAAAAGTGATAATTTTTCTTTTTCGCTTTTTCTTATTACTTTAGGTGCAGAATTTTCAATTCCGCCTTGTTGGATTCCTACATTGACTATATTAGACATATAATCTGGTAATGATAATTCACTTATAGCTTGCAGGAATAGCAAGGCTATAATTACAATTATAGAACCTATAAATGGTTTTAAATACTTTATTAGCTTTATCAATTCATTTAATCCCCTTCCAGAATTAGTAAATATATTATATTTTAATTATATTTTTATAACTATTATATGTCAATAACTGTTATATTTGTATAATTATTTATTTTAGTTTATAATAAAAAAGATAAATAATTAGGAGGATACATATGAATAATAATGATATAAACAACATACCTGAAAATATATTAGATTTATTACTACTTATACATAACAAACTTTTAAATCCAAATGAAATGGTTAAAGGGAGTATTATGCCTCCATCACATATGAAAGTTATATTCTATCTTTCAAAGAAAAAAACAATGTCTGTTTCAAATGTAGCAAAATGTTTAGATATATCTAAACCTAATATGACACCTATAATAGACAAATTAATTAATGAAGGATTTGTTAATAGATATACAGATTCTGATGATAGAAGAAAAATTAATATTGAGCTTACTGATAAAGCATACTCATTTATCCGAGAGAAAAAAGCTGAAATAAAAGCTATTTTAATTAAAAAGATTTCTTTTCTTGATGAAAATGATGTATTAAAGCTAAACTCAGCAATAAATGATATGACAGAAATACTTTCAAAACTTGAATAAAATAAAAAAGTATTATTCTAGCTGTGATTTAAATAAAACTCACACTAGCATAATACTTTTTATTAATGATAAAGTGAACAAAAAAATGTAATTTATTTACTTTTCTCTATAACTTTTATAATTACTCTATTGATACTACATCATAGCCTTCTTCTTCTATTGCATTAATTAAAGTGTCATTATTAACTTCAGTTTCAACTATAGCATTTTTTTCTTCTAAGCTAACCCTTACTAAATTTACTCCATTAATTCCTTCTAAAGCTTCCTTTACATGAGCAACACAATGATTACAGCTCATACATTCTATATTAATTATCTTTTTCATTAAAATCTCTCCTTTTTATCTTGTTATAACTTTATCTAATATTTTCATAATCTCATCTATTTTTTCATCACCATTACCACTTATACAGGCATCTTTAACACAATGTGATAAATGATTTTCTAAGATGATTAAATTAGCCTTTTTAAGTAAAGACTGTGCTGCAAAAATCTGATTAGATATATCTATACAATACCTATCTTCCTCTATCATTTTAATAATTCCATCAATTTGTCCCCTAGCTGTTTTTAAAGATTGCATAGCTTTTTTTCTATCTTCTTTCATAGTACACCTCCCCACCCTATCGGGGTATATATTAAATTATAGTATTTACATAGAGTTTGTCAATATGCCCACTTTAACATTGTTTGAAAATTCAAAAATATTATACAAATGTTGATCAATATCGTATAAATTTTGATTATTTTGTCGATTTTTATGATTTTTTTTGTTTTTTTATCTTTTATGTATTTACTTTAATGATATAATAATAATAATGCATCAAAGATGTGGGCGGGCGAGGGATACATTAAGGAGGTTTTTCAAAAAGGATGGATAAATTGTTTAAATTAAAAGAAAACAAAACAAATTTTAAAACTGAGCTAATAGCTGGTTTAACTTCTTTTTTTGCTGCAGTATATATTATTGTAGTTAATGCAAGTATTTTAAGCGATGGGGGTATATCACAGGAACCACTAATTATAGCAACAGTTCTTGCTTCTTTTATAGGATGCTTATTAGTGGCTATAATTAGTAATACACCCTTAGTAGTTATGCCTGGAATGGGAATTAATGCTCTATTTACTTATACTATCATATTAGGTATGGGCTTAACTTTTAATCAAGCATTAGGTAGTGTTGCGGTTGCTGGATTATTATTTCTATTAATATCAATAACTCCTTTATCTAATATTTTAGATAAATCAATACCAAATTCTATAAAAGAATCAATTACTATAGGTATAGGACTATTTATAACTTTTTTAGGACTTCAAAAGAGCGGTCTTATTATATCTGATCCTTCAACTATTGTAAGAATTGGTGATTTATCAAACCCAAGAGTATTATTCTTCATTTTGATTTTCTTATTTACAGTAATATTGTTTGCTAACAATATACCTGGAAGTTTTTTAATTAGTATAGTAACTGGCACTATACTAGCAATACTATTTAAATTTGTAGATATATCTAACTTAACTTTATCATTCCCTAATTTCTCTGAATATAAAACTATATTCTTTAATATTGACTTAAGGGAATTTTTAAATATAAAGTTTTGGATTTCTACTTTTTCATTAACATTAGTTATTGTTTTCGAAAATATAGGCTTATTACATGGTCAAGTTAATGGATTATTAAATGCACCTGAAAAGAATAATAAAGCTTTAATTTCAATAGCTTTATCTACAATTGCTTGTGGTTTATTTGGAACTAGCCCCTCAGTATCAACAGTAGAAGGAACTGCTGGTATTGCTGCTGGTGGTAAGACAGGACTTACATCTTTAATAACTGGATTATTACTATTAATCTCATTAATCTTTATTCCATTTATTAATATAATTCCTAATGAAGTTATTGCACCTATATTAATAATTATAGGAAGCTTAATGATAAAAGGTATAGTACATATTGATTTCAATGATATTTCTGAAGCTATTCCTAGCTTTTTAATAATAGTTTTAATACCTTTAACATTTAGTATAATAGATGGAATTGCATTTGGATTTATTTCATATACAATTATGAAAATTGCTACAAAAAAACATAAGGATATCTCTATAGTAATGTATTTAATTTCACTTACATTCATAGTTTATCTTTTACTTAATACAATATAGTAATATATCATATAATGAGAATTTAGCAATTAAAATATAGGTATATAATCCTAAAGAGTTTATAAAATAAATCTATTGAATTAATTTGTATTAAATTAATTCAATAGATTATTTATTTTAGTTTAAAATTCTTCTTTTATATAATCTAGAAAATTTTCTAAAATTAATGCTGTCATTCCCCATATAGTATAATTCTCATAGATATAAAATAAAGATTTATATAACCCTTCTTTAAATTTGTAGTTTTCTCCATCTTTTATTAGATGATAAGGGAAATTCTTATTTCTTTCTACATTAATTTTACTTAAATCTTTTATTGGATTGGCTTTCATCAGTTCTTTAATTGATGCTAAAAATATATGATCTACTTCATCTTTATTAATACTTATATTATTATAATTTTTAATAAACCCTAAAAAGGGATGAACAATTAATCCATAATGAGTAACTAATATATCTAAATCTGCTACAATCTCAAAATCTGCTTCACTTAACCCAAGTTCCTCAGAAACCTCTCTTTTTATTGTTTCTTTAGGATTCTCATTATCATCTATTTTACCACCAGGTAATGATATATCTCCAGGCTGACTTCTCATATGGAAAGCCCTTACTTGAAAAATAATTTTAGTATCCCCTTCTATATCTACAAGTAATATTGCAACAGCTGCTCTTTTCATATTGGTCCACCCATTTATATATGGGTTGTAATTTTTGTATTTTTCAATTATTTTATCTACCATATCTCTCTACCTCAAATTATAATAAAGCCTCCCTAGTAAATTAATTCTATGGAGGCATAAATACAATTCTATTCTTCTACTATTTTATTAATAATTTCTACTCTTTCATCTCCTAAGTAAGGATATAGTTTCAAAGAAATTCTTCCATCTTTATAAACTCTTTCCCCATTAGCAGAAACTATTTTTTGAACTCTTACCTTTAGTTCATCGTAACTCATTAAAAACTCTAAATAATTATCTACTAAGTCCTTTAAACAAGTTGCTAATTCTTTTGGATTTCTATATACAGTTCTCATGTTCATCTCCTTGTGTATTAAATATAATTATAAAAATATTATAATGTTAAATTAATATTTTTTCCAGTAAAATTTTAAGCTTCTTTTTTAAATCTATATTAATCTTAATACAATTCATATTAATATTTAACTAATTCTCATTAAATTAATTCCATTTTCTTTAAGCCAAATTTCAGCTAACTTATAGTTTTTATCATATTTTTCTACAAGATTCCAAAAATCTTTTGAGTGATTCATATGCTTTAGATGATAGAGTTCATGTATTATTATATAATCCATCACATAGTATGGCATTAATACTAGTCTCCAATTTAGCCTGATTTCCTTTTTGCTATTACAGCTTCCCCATCTAGTTTTTTGATTTCTAATTATAGTTTTTGATGGAAATAAAGAATATATTGTTGCTAATTTATCTACTCTATTTTTTACAATTATATCTGCCTGTATTTTATACCAATTAGATAATAAACTACCTATGTATGTATTATCTAAATTTCTACTTTTAATAAAAAGTATATCATTTTCAAAATATATATTATCAACATCAGAAAACTCTATATTTGAGGTAAATTCATTACCTAAAAAATATATTTTAGTATAATCATTATTAATTATACTTTTTTTTATTTTATTAATATTAGTTATTAACCATTTTTCTTTACTTCTTAATATTTTTTCTATATAGTCTATACTTATATCTAAAGGAGCATATATTTCTAATTCGCTACTAGAATTTAATTTCATAGATAAATTTTTTTTGTTTTTAAATATTACTTTATAATTAATAACATTACCATTTATTAAAATACTTCTATTCATCTAATTATTACTTTTATATCTCCTTTTTGGGTTAGGTAAGAATATTAATGAAATTATAACTGAAAGGACTAATAATATAAATCCTAATAAATACATTCCAAAATATCCAAAAAGACTTTCAACAAATGTATATATTGTTGGATATATAAAGTTAGATCCACCAGTACTTAAAACTGATAAAACTGCAAATGAAGTTGC
The DNA here is from genome assembly GCF_021443865.1 of Clostridium sp. Lineage (GTDB taxonomy): Bacteria > Bacillota > Clostridia > Clostridiales > Clostridiaceae > Clostridium. The sequence goes on along the minus strand of NZ_JABUTB010000017.1, from coordinate 9,241 downwards.
TATTAATTCATCATTTAAAATATCTCTTAGATATTTAAATAAAAAGCTTAAATATAATCCATACATAATACCATGTAATTGATCACCTAAAACAATTAAAATAACATTTCCTGTTGAAAACATTAGTATTTTAATGGCAGCAATAGATAAGGCAAGAGTTAGACATGTCTTACTATTTGCTTTACTAAAATATTTAGAAATAATCATAAAAGAAAAGAATTCTATAATTACTCTAAAACTAATAGAACTACTATAAATTTCATTAGCTCTATTAACATCTCCAACAACTTTTACTAAATAAGCAGAATATGCAAATTCTAATCCCATATAGCTTCCCATTCCTAAGAACACAACTATAATAAGTAAAACTATATTTCTATTTTTAAATAAATCACTAAATTTAACTTTGTTTGTATTTTCTTTTATATTTATATTTCCTCTAAAATTTAATAATATAATACTCATCATTATAGCTATCATAATCAAGGCAATTATATGAAGAATTCTATATCCAAATTTATTAATTATAATTCCTGAGATAAATACAATTACTGCATATCCTATAGATCCCCATTTCCTTATATCAGAAAATTCATATCTACTTTTTATACATAATTCTTCAATATAAACTTCAAAAACCCCAGCTAAGGATCCTAAAATCCCCCCATAGATAGGTGCATAAATTATAGTTAAATCTTTATTTATAAACATAAGGCCCATTATAGCTATAAATACTAAAAGTAAATATCCCAAAATAAATCTATTTTTATTATTTGACTTTGAGAATTTACTAGATAATATAGGTTGACATATTAGTGTAAACAGTGCACCTATAGATACTACTCTTCCAACTTCACTTAGATTTAGCCCTATTCCCTGATTTAGATAAGGAAAATAAAATGTTGTTAATATACTAAATACTCCAAAGGTTAAAAAAGTAGTCATTCCATAATATTTTTTCATTAGTATTACCCTCCTGCAAATTGTTAATTATAAATATTATACCCTTAAAAAATATAAAAGGCTATCTTTTAAAGATAGCCTAGTATTTAAATAATTTTATTTATTGCTCCATAAACCATGTAGATTACAATATTCTCTAACTCTGTCAACTTCGCCAACAACTTTAAATTCTGCTATTGGTTTTTCTTCTGGATTCAAATGTTTTCTTAACACTTGTCCATCTTTAGTAATTACTTCCACCCATTGAATAAAGTGTTCAGGTGCCATTGGATGTTCTACTTCACCAACTTTAACAAAAATCGTTCCATCTTTTTCTTCAGCAACTGGTATATGCTTTTCAACTGCTGCATCAACTGTATTTTCAGTTAATAATCTCATTGGCTTACCACAACATGTTAAAGTTCCTCCACCAACATTTAACACCTCAACAATGTTTCCACAAATGTCACATTTGTATACTTGTAACTTTTCTAACATATAATTCACTCCTTATTAATAATAATTATTATTATATATTTATTATACTACTTTATTTTTTTCTTTACAAATTTTTCTTATATCTTAATAGCTTCTTCAGCTAAATTTCTTACATATTTATACTCATTTATTTCAAAATACTCATAATTAATGCTAATTTCTAAATCTTCAATAGATTTAATCAATTTCTTTGTTAAGTTTTCTATTCTCTTTGGCATTTCAACATTTTTCTTATTTAGAAAATTTATTATCATTAAATTTGTACTATAAATAGTTAAGTCACTTATTTTTTCATCTTTACTTATCTCATTAATTCCGTGTAAAATTCCATAAACATGAGCTTCTAGTACAGTCCCCTTTCCTACATATTTAGAGAAAATCTTTTCATAACCAGTATCATTTAGAATTACTCCCCCTATTCCCATGCTACTTTCTGAATTTCTTGTTTCCTTACAGAATCCACTTACATAAAGCCTATATTTCATAAATCCTCCACTTATAAACTTGTACTCTATAGATTATTCTAAAATAGTATTTATTATTCTATAGTTAAATACTTTATTTGATTTTCTTCAAATTATAATTATACTTATAATAAAAAGTATAATTAAGGAGATAAAAATGAGTATTTTAAAATATAATGATACAATTGGGTTAATATCATGCTCAAATGGACTAAATGAAAATATTAAAGATAAGATATCTGATTTAGTAAATATACTAGAATCATTAAATATTAATGTTTCTCTTTCTGAAGCTCTATATACAAATTCAAATGGTGCAACATTACCTGCTGAATTTAGAGCTAAAGAACTTATGAAACTTTATAACGACACAAATATCAAAGCAATTTTTGATTTATCAGGTGGAGATTTATGTAATGAAATATTAGATTATTTAAACTATGATGATATAATTAATTCTAAAAAACCCTTCATAGGTTATAGTGATTTAAGTGTTTTAATAAACGCTTTATATGAAAAAACAAATATAATAAATTTTAATTATCAATTAAGAAATCTAATAAGAGAAAGTGCTGATGTACAAAGAAATTATTTCATTAATAACTTTTTAAAAGAAGAGGATATAATAGATGCCCTTAATTATGACTTTATAAAAGGTAATGAGATGGTTGGAAAAGTAGTAGGTGGTAATATTCGCTGTTTTCTAAAACTAGCTGGCACTGAATATATTCCCTCCTTTGAAAATAAAATTTTATTTTTAGAAGCTCTTAGCGGTGATATACATAAAATTTCAACTTTTATAGCACAATACAAACAAATTGGTGCTTTTTCAAAGATTAATGGACTTATTCTTGGTTCTTTTACCGAAATGGAAAAAACATATAGTGATATTGAAGTTAAAAATTTCTTTTTAGAAAAATTAAAGGATTATAGCTTTCCAATCGTTAAAACTTCTGAGCTTGGTCATAATCCTGACTCAAAAGCAATTGCTATCGGGAAAAAGGTATTATTAAAATAGTGTACCCTTCCATTGTTGAAATAATATTATATTAAAGTTATAATTTAACTTGTAAGATAATACTAAATAGTTATTATTAAATATTATATAGAGGTGAACTTATGTTAAAAGAAGAACTAAAAAAGAATGAAATTGCAGCTATGAAGGCTAGAGAAAAACAAACTGTAAGTGTTTTAAGATTAGTTAACTCTGAAATTAAAGCCTATGAAGTTAATGAAAGAAAAGATATTACTGATGAAGTGGTTATTAAAATAATAGAGAAACAAATTAAACAATTAAAAGAAGCACTTCAATATGCTATACAACTTAATGATGAAGATAAAATACAGGAAGGAAACTTTGCAATTAATTTACTTACACCTTACCTACCAGCTCAATTAAGTGATGAAGAAGTTGAAGCTATGCTTAAAGAGATAATTACTAATGGAAATTATGGCCCATCTGATATGGGTAAGATAATGAAAGAAATAATGCCAAAAGTAAATGGTAAGTTTGATAGATCTAAAATAAATCCTATGGTAAAGGAATTACTTAAATAATTTCTTAATTTAAGTTTAAAAGGTATCTATAATTTTATTTTCCTTGGATTTTCTCCAAGACTTATAAATTTAATAGATACCTTTTTTCTTATACTCTCTTTTTACTTACTTCTATCTTATCTAGTTTTTTATTATACATAAACATATATAGTGAAGCAGCAAAAATTATTCCATATCCAATAAAGCTTAGTGCATCCGGTAATACTCCAAAAACCATAAAGCTAATTATAGCTGAAAATATTATATTGGAATAATCAAATATTGATATTTCCTTTGCTGGTGCATACTTATAAGCTATTGTAATTCCAAATTGTCCAATGCTTGCAAATACTCCTGCTAAAAGAAGATATATTAGTTGTGACATAGACATAGGCTTATATACAACTAACATAAATGGGAGAATTACAATTAACGAAAACAATGAAAAATAAAAAACTACTGTATAATGCTTTTCTTTACTACCTAAAGTTCTAAGACAAGTATAAGCACCAGCAGCAAAAACTGCTCCCAATATACCTACTATAAATGGGAAAATATCAATATTAAAAGTTGGTTTAATAATAAAAATTACTCCCATAAATGCAATAATAATTGCTATCATTTGCTTTAAGTTTATTTTTTCACCAAGGAATAAAGCAGAAAAAATAATAACAAAAAATGGACTTAACTTATTTAACATATTAGCATCTGAAAGTATTAACCTATCTATAGAATAGTAGTTTAAAACTATTCCTACAGTCCCTAATGTTGACCTTAATATTAATAATTTTTGACTATCTTTCTTACCAAAAAAGCTTTCCTTATTCTTTATAATAAATATTAAAGCAATTATACAAGAAACTAAGTTCCTAAAAAATGTTTTTTGGAAAGACGGTAAATCTCCAGCTAATTTTACAAAGGCAGACATAGCTGCAAATCCAAATGCAGAAAAAGTTATAAATATAATACCTTTAACTCTATCACTTAAATTATTCATTTTATCACTCCTTACTAATATATAATACTATAAATTAAAAAAACATCAAAAAAGAGACTGCCATAACAGCCTCTAAGTAAAATTTTTCATTCATATAAAAAATTTTTTTGATTATTCTTCAATTTTCTTTATAAATTCCTCTTCTGTTTCTGTTTCAATGTAGTTTCCATTAGCATAGCCTAATACAAGACCATCTCTTCCACCACATTCTCCTATGCAACCAACTTCAATATTTTCACTACCGAACTTTAACTCTAGTTTCTCTATATCTATTCCTGAACAAACTGGGCATACTGATATCATAACACTATTCTCCTTTTATTTTACTATCATTATAGGCTAATTATATTAATAGTATTAATTATTCTCAAGCTCCAATTTTATTAAATAATATTAATTTTCTTATATTTACTCTTATTTTCTTATTGTTATGATAAGTTTTGCAATATTTAGTTTTATAAAATTAAATTTCCTTCAATATTATTTAATAAATCTTTATCTAAATTTTTAACTATTACAATATCCCCCAATTTATTGCTATATATATCTAATTTGTAGTTACAAACTTGCTTTTTCCTTTGAAAAGGATTTTCTTTTACCTCTACAGATTGTAAATGCTCTTGTTTTATTATAGTTTTAACCTTCATATTACTTCCACTAGTAGCTAAAATTAAATCTTTATTAAATCCTAAAGAGGTATTTCGATAATTAAGATACCCAAGAAATATATTATATACTATTGAAAATGTTGTTAACGTAATTTTTATTAATAATAATTCATTAGGTATAATAAAGAATAAAGGAATTATAAGAAATATTATTAGCACAATATATCTTTTAACTATAAATCTACTTAAAACATTCTTATTTGGTTTATTAATATCACCAGTAAAATGAAAAGATGGCAAAACTTCTTTTAGTATTGAATTTATAAAGTCTATATCTCCAACTGGATAAAGTATAGCCTGCTCATTTTTCTCATCACCATATCCAATTGTTACTATTTCTATTTGAAATATTTTAAAGAATTGTTGTAATAAATTTTGTTTATACCTTAAAGCATATATCTTATCTATAGGAATTGAGTATTCTTTTAATGTGAATAAACCATATTTTATCTTAATATCATTTTTATCATTAATTAATGTAAAATTATAAAGTCTAATAGATTCAAATATAATATATAGAATACTTATTAAAATATATACAATTACAAATAAACATATTATCATTAAAATCATTTTAACTAACCCAACAGAAAATACTTTATCCATATCAATACTGTCTATAATATCTTTAATAATTGATATATTAAAGGTATCTTCTAAGTTTAGTATAAAATCATTTATTATGAATACTCCCCCTATAGCCCATAATATTTTTGACTTACAAAAGGAATATTTAACTATTTCTTTAAAGGTTATAGTTTTAGAATAAATTTCATTATTATCTCTTGATGATTCTATTATATAATTATTTTTTTCTTCACTTAAATTATTTATTAAATTTCTTATTTCATAAGCATTTTTCTCATTAATCTTAAGTTTTATTTCTTGTCCAACTTCTTTAACTGCCCCTGTATCAATCTTTAAAGTAGAAACATCAAAGATTCTATCAAAAATATTTCTGCTTATATCTATAGTATTAATTTTATCTAATGGTATTTCTAACTTTCGTTTATTAATTAATCCTGTATTATATAATAATAAGTTGTTATTTATATAAAACTTTGTAGTGAACCATTTCAATAATGAATTTAAAAAAACTAGTAATATTAATGCTATAAATACATAAATTCTACCTTTATCTATGCTACTTATTACTAAAATTAATAATACAAATAAAGATTTTATGGATTTAAAACTTTCTTCTAAAATATAACTAACATGAGCTCTTTTATATTTATTATCTTTCATCATATTCTTTTAATCCCTCATCTAAAACAATATCATTCTCATAAGTTTCTGTATCTTTTTGAACTTTAACATTAATCAACTCTTTTAGATATTCACTTATTTCTTCGGCCCTTTTAATTTCAATATTAGGAATCTTGTGTAGCCCCCCAGCAGTAAATATAGTTATATTATATAATTTCAAGATTTTATTAATAGGTCCTTGATTTAATTGAATATGTTGAATTCTTATTATTGGTATTATTACTTTTCTAATAAAAAAAATTCCTTCTGTAAATTCAATCTTATCCTTTGTTATAGTATATCTCCATTGCTTATATTCAATTATTGGATAAACAATTGAATTAATTAATAGTAACCCTATAAGAATTATACTTCCAACAGTAAAATATACATTTACCTTGTCATTAACATCTATTACTTTTGGCATAAATATTTTAATTGTTATTAATATACTGCTTAGAATTAAAGTACCTATTAATCGTGATATTGTCCATGACTTTTTAGCTTTTATATTTAGCTTTTCGTATTCCGTCATTATTGTGCCCCCTTAACCCATATTTCCCTAATATTATAACATCTATAAAATCAATATTTAAATAAATATTGTAAATTATGTTATTAGTATATATTTTTTAGTTTATTTTAATAAAATTAAAGACAGATTCTTTGAATCTGCCTTTAATTATTTATTATTAACTAATTTAAAAGTATCTCTAGCAATCATAAGTTCTTCATTAGTAGGTATTACAAATACCTTTACCTTTGAATCATCAGTTGATATTTCTTGGATTTTACCTCTTACTGAATTTTTATTATCATCTATATTGAATCCAAAGAATTCAAGCCCATTTAAGCATTCTTTTCTTGTAATTGATGAATTCTCACCAATACCAGCAGTGAATACTATAACATCTACTCCGCCCATTATACCAGCATAAGCAGCAATTTGTGCTCTTACTTTATAGTTAAATATTTCTAAAGCAAGTTTAGCTCTTTCATTACCTTTTTCTGATTCTTCTAAAACATCTCTAAAGTCTGAAGATACTCCAGATATTCCTAAAACCCCAGACTTTTTATTTAATATTTCATCAACTTCATTTATAGTATATCCTTTTTCTTCTATTAAGAAGCTAATTACTGAAGGATCTATACTTCCAGCTCTAGTTCCCATCATAACTCCAGCAAGAGGAGTAAAGCCCATTGAAGTATCTATTGATTTTCCACCTTTAATGGCAGCAAGTGAACATCCATTTCCTAAATGACAAGTTATTATCTTTAAATCATTAATATCTTTTTCCATAACTTTAGCAACTTTTTGAGATACATACATATGTGATGTTCCATGGAAACCATATTTTCTTATTCCATACTTTTCATATAATTCATATGGAAGAGCACATATATATGCTTCCTTTGGCATTGTTTGGTGGAATGCAGTATCAAATACAGCTACCATTGGTGTGTTTGGCATAAGATCTCTACAAGCTTCAATACCTACTATGTTAGGTGGATTATGTAATGGTGCTAATGATATACAATCTCTTATAGATTCTAATACATTATCATCAATTATTACTGAATGAGAATACTTTTCTCCTCCATGAACAACTCTATGTCCTACTGCACTTATTTCATCCATTGACTTAATTACACCATTTTTTTCATCTACAAGTGCATTTAAAACATGTTTTATTGCAGCCTTATGATCTTTCATCTCTTCTTGAATAATATATTTTTCTCTTCCTTCAACCTTTTGTGTTAGTATTGAACCGTCTATTCCTATTCTTTCAACTAATCCTTGAACTAGTGAAGTTTCTGTTTCCATATCAATTAATTGATATTTTAAAGATGAACTTCCACAGTTAATAACTAAAGTTTTCATTTAAAATCTCCTTTTTTCTATTATCTTTATATTTATATAATACACTAAAAATCTATATATTCAAATTCATAGATTGTTCAATAATTGATAAAAAATAATTATTATTCGTTAATTCCTCCAATATCATTTGAATTAACTTAGCTTTACTATTTTTTATATAAAAACATATAAATTATACATATACATTTTGTATAAAAGTACAAATATTATGCCAATTTAATATTTAAAAAGGATTTATTAAATATAATTAGAATCTTATCTATTGAAAGGAGTGAATGTCGTGTATAAAAATTACATATTTGATTTATATGGTACATTAGTTGATATTAATACAAATGAAGAAAACCCACTAATTTGGGATAAGCTTAGTCTCTTTTATTCCTATAACAATGCTCCATATAAAAGCTTTGAAATTAAGGGGAAATATAATGAACTCATAAAAAAACATATATCAATGGCTAATAATATTGATCATCCTGATTTTCCTATTGAATATATTTTTGAAGAATTGTATTTATTGAAAAATGTATCACCAACTGCAGAACTAGTAAAAAATACATCTCTTTTTTTTAGAATACTTTCAATAGATAAATTAAACTTATATAATGGTGTAATTAAGCTATTAGAAGCATTAAAATTAAATAATAAAAAAGTATACTTATTGACTAATGCTCAAAAAGTATTCACCTCATATGAAATTAATCTCTTAGGTTTAACTAATTACTTTGATGATATTTTATATTCATCTGAATCAAAAGTATGTAAACCTAATAAATTATTTTATAATGAATTGATTAGCAAACATAATCTTAATGTAAATGAAACGATTATGATAGGAAATGACTATTTTTGTGACATAGAACCTTCTCTTGATTTAGGTCTAGACACATTATATATTCATTCAAATATATCACCTGTTTTAGAAAATCCAATAACTAGTACTTATAAAATTTTAGATGGAGACTTTCTAAAGGTTAAATCTTTAATTTTAAAATAAGAAAAGAAA
>NZ_JABUTB010000016.1 GCF_021443865.1 Clostridium sp. | reverse complement strand
AAGTATAATATTATACTTCACACTTTTTTAATTGCTTATATATTCAAAACTTGTTTTATCAGAATTTAAATTAAATATTAATTTATTGCCTTTATAAAATTTAAATCTCGCTTTACATGCAATATTTTCTGTTATAGTTCTTATCATTTCTCCGCTATTTGGAGCCAAAAGTTTTTGTGGATGTAATTCTTCTATTTCTATCTCTAATCTGTACTTACCTTTCCTAATTATTACTTCCTTTTCATTGTAAGATATTATCTTTACGCCATTATAAGTAGCTAGCCTATATTCTTTACCTTCATAATAAACTATGGCTATACATCCTATAAATTTAAAACCTAAAAAAGGTATATTAGCTATAGAAACCATTATACTTAAATCATTATTGTTAAAATAATTAGATTGTACCCACAGATATTTATCAGGAAAAGATCTTCCCCAATCTTTTTCTATATATCCTTTATCTTCATTAAACTTAAATTCTTCATAGTTAATAAATAAACTTCCTTCTACAGTATGATTTAAGCTTAAAACTCCATGAAAACATTCCATAAAGGGAAAATGTGCGAAAGGACCCATTATATCTCCCTTTATTGTAGTAATATTATTATAAATAAGCTGACCTTTTATATTAATATCCTTATTTTTTATATTAATTATTATTCCATTTAAGGAGAAAATATTATCCTTTATCTTAATAGTAAGTTTATCTTTACTTATAGAAAAATCTTTATAATCATACTTTATATTATAAGATTTGTTTTCAGTAATAATCTGAATAAAGGCATATTTATCTCCATTTCTCTTTATATTTATTCCTGGAATAAATGAAATACTAAGTTCCTTACTTTGATGTTTAAAATACCATCCTTCAAAATAACATTTCTTCTTAGTATAATTTTCTTTATTCTTCATACTTCAAATTTTTAATTGTTGGAGAGTCTAAAAATTCTCCCTTATAGTTAAATCTTGATCCATGACAAGGGCAATCCCAAGATAAGTCATCAGCATTCCACTTTAATTCACATCCTAAATGAGGACATTTAGTGGATACAGCATAAATCTTACCTTCTTGATTCTTATATACTCCAACCTTTTTCCCTTCATATATTACAATTCCTGCATGACCATTTTCAATATTTTCTGCAGTTTCCATTGGAATTCTTATTTTTTCTGCAATAAAGTTATATGTTGTTTCAAATCCATCCTTAAGTAAATTTTTAATTGATGCAGTCATATCAAATCTACTTGGAGAAAATATTTCATTAAAATCATATGTATTACCATTTATTAACCCACTAATTATTATTGCTGAAACCATAGATGATGTCATTCCCCATTTGTTAAATCCAGTAGCTACATAAACATTAGGGAGTTCCTTTGAATATACACCTATAAAAGGAATCCCATCTGAAGTTATGCAATCCTGTGCTGACCAATGATATTCTTCAATTGAATCTGGATATAACTTTTTAGCTAAATCTCTTAACTTCCTATAGGAACCACCTTCTTCATTACTTCCAGTTCTTCCTGATGCTCCACCTAAAATTAAATAGTCTTCATATCTTCTAAAAGAATATCCTGATTCCTTTTCATCTATATACATTCCATTTAAAAGTTGAGCATTTTTTAAGGCAATAACATACTCTCTTTCTTGATGCATTCTAAAAAAATAATATCCAGGAACATTAATAATAGGAAAATGTGTGGCTATTACTATACTTTTAGCTTTTATTTCCCCTCTATCTGTTACTACTATATTATCTTTAATTTCTATAGCAGTTGTATCTTCATATATAGTTAAGTCCTTTATGATATGATTTAAAAACTTTATTGGATTAAAATGTGCTTGATTTCTAAACTTAAGAGCTTTAGCAACTTCAAATGGTAATTCAGTATCATCTACTAATTCAGCATCTATTCCTAAACTTACTGCTGCCTTATACTCTTTTTCTATTTTTTCTGGTGAATCTAAGGTATAAATATAAGCATCTGCTATTTCAAAATTACAATCAATATTATTTTTGCTAATTATTTCTTCATAATTTTGTAAGGCTAGTTCATTAGCTAAAGCATATCTTTTTGCATTTTCTTCACCAAATTCCTTGATTAATTTATCATATATAATATTATGTTGTATTGTAATTTTTGCAGTAGTATTCATTGTATTACCAGTTAAAACCTTCCCTCTTTCTAATACTACAGCATTGATTTTATTTTCTTTTAACATATAGGCTGTTAATACTCCTGCTATACCTCCCCCTATAATAACTACATCAGCCTTTTCTATATCTAATTTATGTTCATTTTTATTTCTTTTATAACTTTCAGACCAAACTGATTTCATATAATCACTCCATTAACTAAATAATAATATTATCTAGTCTTCCCTAATTTATCTTTAATTATTGGATGATTATCAATAATTTCTATAAAATTTTCAATTCTCTCGAAAGTTTCTTTGCTTAAAACGTGCTCAATTTTCTCTGTTTCTTCTAAAATATTATTTGTAACACCTATTATATTTAAAAATCTTTCTACAGTATTATGCCTATATAGTAAGTATGCTCCATAAATATCTCCTTCTTCTGTAAGCTTAATATATCCATATTTTTCATAAGTAACTAAACTTAATTCATCTAATTTTCTTATCATATTTGTTGTAGATGCTGGTTTCACATTTAATGCCTTAGATAAATCTACTACTCTAGTAAAACCAGTATTATTTGATAGTCTATAAATCATTTCTATATAATCTTCCATAGATGCGGTAACTATATTAGAATTTATTTTAAAATAATTATTAAAAGTATAAAATCCCTTAGGCATAGCCTTATCTCCACCCTAAAATACTATCTTTATATATTTATATTTAATAAATTCTATTAAATTCATATAAATAAAAAAATATGAAAACAATAATGCCTTTACTTTTATAAGTAAGCATAATTATTTTCATATCTCTCTATATATTTTTTAATTTTCTACCAACAAATTTTTCCTGGATTTAATATATTTTTATTATCAAATACTTTCTTTATATTCTGCATTATTTCTATATTTTCATCTCTTAAAGATTCCTTTAAGTACCCTCTTTTAGCATATCCTATTCCATGTTCACCAGATACTTGTCCTGATAATTCATTAGCTTTATCATACATTTTTTTCATAATTTCATTTAATATTTTGTTCCAACTAGCCTCATCTAAATTATCTCTTAATATATATATATGAAGATTTCCGTCACCAGCATGTCCAAAACTTTGTATTCTAATATTGTATTCCTCTTGTAACTTATGGGTAAACTTTACAAAATTGGCTACCTTATTTCTAGGAACAACCACATCAACTTCATCCATTTCTGTAGTAGAATTTTTAATAGCCTCTAAGAAAGCACTTCTAGCAGACCATATAGATTCTTGCCTTTCCTCTGTATCAGAAATAAATACATCTAATGCTCCCTGCTGCAAACATATTTCTGCCACATTTTCATAGGATTTTTCTACTTCTTCTTTTGAATTTCCATCAAAAGTTAATAGTAAATAAGCATTAGAGCTGTGATCTGGGAACTTCTTTCCCAAATATTCTTCTGCTGCTTTAATAACTTTCCCTTCCATAAACTCAATAGCTGTTGGAACAGATTTAGATTTAATTATTTTAGGAACAGTTTCTATAGCTGTCTCTAAATCCATAAAAGGTATTAATAGACTTATATTTTTTTTAGGTAGTGGAAGTAATTTTAATATTGCCTTAGTAATGATTCCTAAAGTTCCTTCTGAGCCTATTATTAAATCCTTTAAGCTATATCCAGAACTATTCTTAACTACCTTACCTCCTAGATTTAATATTTCTCCCTTTGCTGTAACTACTTCTAAACCTCTTACGTAATCTCTTGTAACTCCATATTTTACAGCTCTCATACCACCTGCATTAGTGCTAATATTTCCTCCTATAGTAGCTGTTTTCTCGCCTGGATCTGGAGGATAGAAAAGATCATTATCTTGTACAAACTTACTTATTTCCATAAGTAATACACCTGGTTCAACAGTTAAAGTTAAATTTTCTTCGTCTAACTCTATTATTTTATTCATATCACTTAAGTCTATTACTATCCCCTTATTCAATGGTACACAAGCTCCAACTAAACCAGTACCTGATCCTCTAGCTGTCACAGGTATATTATTTTCATAGGCATACTTCATAATTAATGAAACTTCTTCAGTACTCTTAACTTTAACAACTAACTCTGGTTTTACTTTAATAAAAGCTAATTCATCGTGACTGTAGTCTTCATTTATATTATCACCATAGAATATTCTATTTTCATCTTTAATTATTGATTCTATATGAATAATATCAACTTCTTTAACCTTATTATACTGCATATGCCTTTCCCCCATCTTCCTTAATCATTTCTATTAACTTAGGAATAATTTCATATATATCTCCTACAACTCCATAATGAGCTACCTTAAATATGGATGCATTCTCATCCTTATTTATTGCAAAAATATACTCTGAATTATTCATTCCAGCAGTAAATTGAACAGCTCCTGATACTCCACAAGCTATTACTAATTTAGCTCTAACAGTTCTACCACTTAATCCAACTTGTTTATTAGGTAATTCCCATCCTGCTTCAACTAAAGGTCTTGTTACAGCAACTTCTCCTCCTAATAATTCTGCTAGTTCTCTTATCATCTCCATATCCTTTTCAGTTTTTACTCCTCTTCCTGCAACCACTAAAACCTCTGCATCAGAGATACTATGCTCTTTTTGTTTTTTAACTATGTTATTTATTTTTATATTTGATGATAATTTCTTCTTATCTACATCACAAATAATAACTCTTCCTTTAGATATTGGATTTCTATCTGGTGCTGACATAACCTTGTATCTCACAGTAGCTAATTGTGGTCTAGAATTAGGAGTTACTATTTGTGCCATTATATTCCCACCAAAGGCAGGTCTTATCTGTATTAAATCAGTATTTTCTTTTATATCTAATATAGTACAATCAGCAGTTAATCCAGTTCTAAATCTTGCTGCCACTCTTGGAGCTAATGACCTTCCAATAGTGGTTGCACCCACTAAAATAACTGAAGGCTTAATATTATTTATATAATCTTCAAATATTGCAGTATATGGTTCTATATTGAAGTTATTTAAACTTTCATCATCATAAATATATACCTTGTCTACCCCGTAATGAAGCAATTCTTTCGCCTTCTCTTGTATGTTATATCCAATAAAAATGCAATGAACTTCTTGTTTAACTTTATCTGCAAGCTCTCTAGCCTTACCTATTAGCTCAAATGTAACTGGATGTATGTTACCATCTATATGGTCAACATATATAGCTATTCCTTTCCATTTACTTTTGTCTATTAAAACCTTTTCTTCTTCTACATATTCAATAGCACCCTTAGGTCCTTTATTAACACATATCTTACACATTTTACAGTTAGAATTTATATCTAGTTTCCCATTTTTATTTTCTAATGCCCTAAATGGGCAGATAGTAATAAACTCATCTATATTTACTACTTTTTCTTGGTTAATTATTAACTTTGCCATATATATTCCCCCTACAAGAACTTAAATTCTTTTAATTTATTAAAAACATCTTTGGAAACCTTTTCTGAACTGCCAGTAAAACTTTCATGTTTTAAATTAACTTCAGGCGGAAATATTCTCTCAACTTGAGTTGGCGAACCATTTAATCCATACTTATTTTCATCCTTATCTTCTAAATCCTTTAAAGATAAGATTTTTATTTCTTTATTTTTTGTTGCCTTTTTTCTTATGTAAGATGGTAGCCTAGGTTCATAAATATCTTTTTCAACAGTTATTAAACAAGGTAATTTTACTTCTAATACTCCATTGGCTTCTTGCATATCCATTTCAATAATTATAGAGTCACCTTTAACCTCAAATATCTTTTTTACATTTGCTATATGAGGAATTCCTAAGTATTCAGCTATTTCTGGCCCTACTTGAGCAGTATCACCATCTGTAGTTTGCTTACCACAGATAATTAAGTTATAATCTCCAGCCTCTTTTATACCTTGCGATATTGTATAGGAAGTTGCTAATACATCTGCTCCCGCAAATTTTCTATCAGAAATTAATACTCCATTATCTACCCCCATAGAAAATGATTCTCTAATTACTTCCATTGCTTGCTGTGGTCCCATGCTTA
Source organism: Clostridium sp. (assembly GCF_021443865.1). GTDB lineage: Bacteria > Bacillota > Clostridia > Clostridiales > Clostridiaceae > Clostridium. Next base: position 18,288 of record NZ_JABUTB010000016.1, on the reverse strand, counting down.
TTACATCAACTGTTCCTCCAACCATCTCTTTAATTCTAAGTGCAGTCTCTAAAGCATATAGATCATAAGGATTCATTTTGCTATCTATTCCATCTCTTTTTAATACTCCAGTTTTTTCATCAACTTCTACTTTTGATGTTCCTGGAACTTGTTTTATACAGACCATAGTATTCATAATATACTTCCCCCCAGTAATATATAATTATATCTTGTAATTTCATTTCACATTTTCCACAAAGTAATTGTAATACCATTTTATTAGATTGTCTATATTTGTTATTTTATTAACTGATTAAAAGAGCTTTAGTATATTTATATTTCTATGAAAATGCCTTTTAATAAATACTTTTCTTATATAAGTACTATAATTTAATAATAAAAAATGCACTATAACTATTAGATTTTTACATCTAGCAGTTATAGTACACTTTATTTTCACATTTTCTAAACTTTAAATTTTTTAATTAATTCCTTTAATCTTATAGAATTATCCTTTAATCCTTGAGCTTCATTAGCAATTTCTTGCAATGCTGATGCTTGTTCTTCTGAGGCAGCGCTTACTTCTTCTGTAATTGCAGCAGTTTCTTCACCAACAGTAGCAACATCAGATATTTTTACAACTACATCATCCTTACATAAAGATATTTTCTCTAAAGAATTAGTTACCTCTTTAACATTTTCTTCTAATTCATTTATTACATTATCTATAACTTCAAATTTATCTCTAGTTTCAATAAGTCTAACTCCTGTTTCTTTGCTTAATTCACTTGATTTTAATATGTCCATATAAAGTTCATTAATACTACCTTTTACTTCGATAATAACATTATTTATTTCTGTAGCTGATTTAGCTGATTCTTCTGCTAATTTTCTTACTTCTTCTGCTACTACTGCAAAACCTCTACCAACTTCACCAACTCTAGCTGCTTCTATCCCTGCATTTAACGCTAAAAGATTAGTTTGTTCAGTAATAGATTTAATAGCTTCTACAATTATTCCTATTTCATTTGATTTGTGTGATAGTATATTTACTTTACTAACTATATTGTCATTAGCTTCTTTATTTTCAGAGTACTTTTCACTTAATACCTCCATTGATACTCTGCCTTCTCTTGAAGATAGCTTTACATCAGATGAAGTTTTTAACATTTTATCTGAGCTTATTATTGATTTATTTATTTCCTGCTCTAACTCCCCAATCCTTTTAACACCATCATCTAATTGTATTGCTTGATTAGTTGCTCCTTCTGCTATCTCTTGAACTGATGTGGCTATCTCTTCACCTACATTACTTGACTCTTTTGTTATTTCAAATAATGTACTACTTCCATCATTAACTCTATTGGCTTCATCTTGGATGCCTGAAATTAGTATTCCCATTTCTTGTGAAAGATCATTAACAGCATTAATCATACCTGCAATTTCTTCATTATATTCATTTTTCACTTCTGATACTTCTGTAAAGTCTCCTTCTTTAATCTTATCCAATAACCTAACTACTTCTTTTATTGGTTTACCTAACTTATCAATAAAATTCTTTGAAGCAATTATTACAATTGCCAATGTTACTACAAAAACAATTAAAGGAATTATTAACTCTGAAAAATAATCTTTACTAGCCTCATCTAAAGGTATAAACACACAAGTTGTGTATCCTGTTTGTATATGTATAGATTTAGAAACTAAATAGAACTTATTATCTATTTTTATATATTCACTATTATTATCTTCAATACTAAGAACATCTTTTATCCATGGAAGATCAGCTTCATTTTTACCTATTAAATCTGATTTATTGTTAGCTATAATAGTACCATTTTTATTAAAAACTATAGAATAAGCATTATTATAATCCTCTATTTTCTTTGTCATCTCTGATAAATGTTCTAGATCTTCATCTATTCCAATTACACCTTGTAATTCACCATTATCATTTAACACAGCTTTGGAATAAGTAATCATAGTTCTTTTAGTTGTATAATCCTCATAAGGATCTGAGACAACTACTTTATCAGGATTATTTATAGCATCCTTATACCAACTTCTTTCTCTGGCATCAAAAGAACTTCCCATTTCTTCATATGGAGCCTTTATAAATTTGCCATCCTCACTACTCATATATACATTTGAAATGCCCATTTTAGTTTCAATATAACTTATAAGTAGTTTTTGAAGCCATTCTACTTCATTGTTCTTATTATCTCTTATACCTTTAGCATTGGCATCATGAGATAAAAAATTAATATCCCCTATAATACTGTTATCACTATTTTCTAATGATTGATTAATAGAATGAATATTTTTATTAACAACTAAATCCCTTGCCTTTATAATATTTTTATTTATTGAATAAAAATTAGCAGCAGCAATTACTATTAAAGGTATTGTTGATGTAAAAACCAAGAATTTAGCAACAAAAATTTTCAATGTTTTTCTCTTATTTTTTATTTTCTTCTTCATTTTTCCCCCTTATATCTGAAAAAAATTATAATCACTATATTATTTTCGACTAATTCACATTATTATTTAGAAAAATTTAGTAAAAAATAAAAGTTATATCATATTACTTTTATAAGTCGATATGATATAACTCTTTTTACTTTTTAATACTATTTAAATGTTCTTTTTAAGAATTCTCTTGTACGCTCTTTCTTAGGATTATTAAATATTTCTTCTGGAGCCCCTTCTTCTTCTATAACTCCATTATTCATAAATACTACCCTATCTGATACTTCATTAGCAAATCCCATTTCATGAGTTACTACTAGCATAGTAAGTCCACTTTCTGCTAATTCCTTCATTACTTTTAAAACCTCTCCAACCATTTCTGGATCAAGGGCAGATGTTGGTTCATCAAATAGAATAACATCTGGTTCCATAGATAAAGCTCTTGCAATAGCAACTCTTTGCTTTTGTCCTCCAGATAATTGTTTTGGCTTAGCGTTTATATAATTCCCCATGCCTACTATATCTAAGTACTTCATTGCTACCTTTTCTGCTTCTTCCTTAGATCTTCCTAAGACTTTTACTTGTCCAACAACGCAGTTACTTAAAACATTGTGATTATTAAATAAATTAAATTGTTGGAAAACCATACCTAGTTTAGTTCTATATTTATATATATCGTGATTATCATCTAATATATTTTCGTTCTTATATATTATTTCACCACCTGATGGATTTTCTAAAAGATTTATACATCTTAACAATGTAGATTTTCCAGAACCTGAAGAACCTATTATACAAATAACTTCTCCTTTATTAACTGAAAAATCAATATCCCTTAATACTTCATGGCCTCCAAAGGATTTACTTAAATGTTTAACTTCTATAATCTTTTCCATATTAACTCCTCCTTAAGCCATTGTATTCTTATTAATTTTATCTTCTATTTTGGAAACCTGCATTTGATTACCTAATATTATATAATTTTCTGGACCATCAATTTTCTTTTCTAAATATCTTAATATTCTTGTAACTGTAAATGTCATTACAAAATATAATATACATGCTACAAAGAAGGATTCAAAATATCTAAAGTTATTTCCAGCTATAGACTTAGTTTGGAAGAATAGCTCTGAAACTGAAATAACATTTAATACTGAAGTGTCCTTTATGTTAATTACAAATTCATTACCTGTTGCTGGTAATATATTTCTAATTACTTGTGGTAATACTATGTTAGTCATAGTTTGAAAATGATTCATCCCAATAGCTTGAGCTGCTTCAAATTGACCTTTATCTATGGATACAATACCACCTCTAACTATTTCAGACATATATGCCCCAGTATTAATTGAAACTATAAATAAACCTGCTACAATTTTATTAATGTCTATTCCAAAGGCTGCTGCAGAACCATAGTAAATTACCATAGCTTGAACAATCATTGGAGTTCCTCTAAAGAATTCTATATAAACTGATAAAATTATATTAACGATCTTTAATAATACCTTTTTTATACCTCTTTCAGGTACTGGTATTGTTCTGACTACTCCTACAATAAGTCCAATTAATGAACCAATTAAAGTACCTACTATAGAAATAAGTAATGTCATTCCTGCCCCACGTATAAACATAGGCCAATTATTTGTAATTATTCTTATTAACCATTCTAGAGTCATCTTCTAATCTCCTTACATGTGAAATAGGGGTAACTAATTATATATAATAAATCAGTTTGCCCCTTTATTCTTATTGAGCTGCTGGTTGATTCTTAATTGCCTCATCCATTATTTTCAATCTATCTTCTTCAGAAATTCCTTTTAAAGTTTCATTTATCTTATTTTTTAAATCACTATTCTTTTGAAGTCCAACTGCTATTGCTGTATCTTCTTCTGAAGTAACAAAGCCTTCTTTAAATTCAACCATCTTAAAGTTTTCATTTGCCATTTGCGCACTTAATGCTTCTGGTCTTTCTGTTACATATCCATCTATTACTCCAGATTCAAGAGCAACTCTCATTGCTGGGAAGTTGTCCATTGCTGTAACTTTATTAACACCTGGAATTTGATCTATAACTGTATAATGGAAAGTATTTAATTGAGCTGTTATTTTAGCCCCTGAAAAATCTTTTAATGTTTCTGCATTTTCATAAGAACTACCTTTTTTAACTAGCATTACTAAATCTGATTTATAATAAATATCTGTAAAATCTATTGTTTCTTTACGTTCTTCTGTTGGTGACATACCTGCTATTATTGCATCTATCTTTCCAGATGTTAATGCTGGAACAAGTCCATCCCACTCTGTTTTAACTATTACTAATTTTTTACCTAGGCTATCTGCTATCTTCTTAGCTATTTCTACATCATAGCCTCCTGCATATTCAGAGCTTCCATCTATTTTTACTGCTCCATTTGAATCATCCATTTGAGTCCAGTTAAATGGTGCATATCCTGCTTCCATTCCAACTTTAAATACATCTTCTCCAGAATTCTCATTAGTACTACTTGATCCGCAACCTGTTAATGTTAGTGCTGCTGTTGCTACAGCTAAAATTAATAATGATAATTTTTTCTTCATATTTATCCTCTCCTTTATGATAATAAAAAAAACCAACCTATTGGTTGGTGCTATCTTAAATATTCTGGATAAGATACTCTAAAAACACTTGGGCTGTAAAGCTCAAGATTAATTCATAGACACTTAACCCTCATCTTCCCATTTGAGATAGCACAACTTAATAAACCGGGAAAGCTTATTAAGACAGTCCTGCAACTATTAATCGCAGACCCAGCAAGTAATATCGAGATATATTACAAACTTCGGCAAAATTTCCTTCTCAATAGCTTCATAGCACTCTCAAGCTCCGCTAAAGACTGTTAAATTTTGCGCCTCTACCCCACTGCTAAGTGAGGTATTTATTTAATTTTATATACAGTTTACTACTATTTTCCACCTATGTCAATAGATATATTTTCACATTTTTTGCACAATACTTAACATTGTGAATTTTTAATATAAATGACAACTTACAAAATGATTCTTTTCTATTTCTCTCATTTCAGGTTCTACAGTTTTGCATACATCTGTAGCATAAGGACATCTAGTATGGAATCTACATCCTGATGGAATATTTATAGGGCTAGGCACATCTCCCTTTATCAATGTTATTTCTGAATTATTTGCTTTCTTAGGATCTGCTATTGGTATAGCTGATAAAAGCCCTTGAGTATATGGATGAAGTGGCTTTTTATATAATTCATTACTATCTGATATTTCTACCATTTTTCCAAGATACATTACTCCTATTCTATCAGAAATATGTTTTACCATTGATAGATCATGAGCAACGAAAAGATATGTTAGTTTAAATTTTTGTTGTAAATCTTCTAACATATTCACCACTTGAGCTTGAATAGATACATCTAATGCAGAAATAGGTTCATCACAAAGAATAAAATCTGGTTCAGTAGATATTGCTCTTGCAATTCCTATTCTCTGTCTTTGTCCTCCACTAAATTCATATGGAAACTTATCCATATCACTTTCTGATAATCCTACCATTTCTAGTAATTCTTTTATTTTATTATTTCTTTCGTCCTTATTTAATTTAGTGTGCAAAGCCAAAGGTTCATTCACTAATTCTCTAACTGTCATATTAGGATTTAAAGATGAATATGGATCTTGAAATATAGTTTGAATTTTACTATAAAAGTTTTTCATTTCTTTTTTAGAAAGCTTAGCTATATTAGTTCCTTCAAAAATTACATCTCCTTCTGTTGTATCATAAAGCCTTGTAATAGATCTGCCAAGAGTTGATTTACCACAACCTGACTCACCTACAAGTCCGAAGGTCTCTCCCTTTTTTATATTAAAGGAAACTCCATCTACTGCTTTTACGTATTTTTTTTCTCCACCTAAAAATTCATTCTTTACTGGAAAATATTTTTTCAAATTATTCACTTCTATTAATATTTCATTAGACATTATAACACCTCTCAATCCATGATTTATTTTGCTAAAAAGCACATTGCTCTGTGTGTTTCACTAAAGCTCTTATAATTCGGCATCTCTTGAAAACATCTTTCAAAAGCAAATTCGCATCTACTTGCAAAAGGGCAACCCTTTGGTGGATTTAATAGAGATGGTGCAGTCCCTTTAATAGGCTTAAGTCTTGCTTTCTCATCATCTTCTATTTTAGGTATTGAATTAAGTAAAGCCTTGGTATATGGATGTTTAGTTTCATAGAAAATCTCCTCCACAAGGCCTTCTTCCATTATTAATCCACCATACATTACAATTACTCTATTACAAAGACTTGCTACTACTCCAAGATCATGAGTTATTAATATAACAGACATATCATTAATTTCTTTTAAATTCTTTAATAACTGTAAAATTTGAGCTTGTATAGTTACATCAAGAGCTGTAGTAGGCTCATCTGCGATTAAAAGCTTGGGATTACACGCTAATGCCATGGCTATTAAAACTCTCTGACGCATTCCACCACTAAATTCATGAGGATATTGGTCTATTCTCCTTTCAGGCATAGGTATACCTACTTGCTTTAAAATATCTAATGCAATTACTTTTGCTGCTTTTTTATTTATTCCCTTATGTCTTACTAATACTTCTATTAAATGATCCCCTACTTTTTTCAATGGATTTAAAGCAGTCATAGGATCTTGAAAAATCATAGCTATTTCTTTTCCTTTAATACTTTGCATTTCTTTTTTGCTCATACTTGAAATATCTATATTATTAAAATACACTTTTCCCTCTTCTATTTTTGCATTTTCAGGTAATATATTCATTACAGATTTCATAAGAACACTTTTACCACTTCCTGATTCTCCAACTATCCCTAATATATCACCTTTATTAACATTAAAGCTTACACCTCTTACAGCTTCAATCTTCTTATCTTTAATATTAAAATTAGTTTTTAAATTTTCTACACTAAGAAGGCTATTATCTCTATCCATTAACTCTCACCTCCTGAAATTTTAGGTTCTACAAGAACTCTTAATACATTCCCTAATTTATTGAAAGAATATATAGTTAAAATTATTAATATTCCTGGTATTAATGCCATATATAATGCACTTTGAAGGTTACTTTGTGCATTTTGAAGAAGGTTTCCCCAAGATGACATTGGTGGCTGAATTCCAAGTCCTAAAAAGCTTAGGGAAGATTCAGTCATTATTGCACCTGCTATACTAGATGTTGACGCAATAATTATTGTTGGAAAAACGCTAGGTATAATATGTCTAAATATTATTTTACCTGAAGCTTCTCCAATAGATTTTGCATAAAGCACATATTCTCTTTCTTTAATTGATAGAGTTTCTGCACGTACTAATCTTGATGTTTCCATCCATGAAAATAATCCTATAACTATTATAATTGCTTGTAATCCTGGTTTTAAAAATATACTTATTACTGTTACTAATATCATCCATGGAATAGATGATATTATATCAACAATTCTCATTAAAATATTATCTATCTTTCCTCCATAATATCCACTTATAGTTCCTACAGCTACTCCAATTATAGTAGAAATTATCATAGCTAGTATTCCTACTGTTAATGAAACTCTTCCACCATATACAGTTCTAACAAAATAATCTCTTCCTAATTCGTCTGTTCCAAATATATTAGTTAAGCTAGGTGATTGAAGAATATTAGATGTATTAGTTAAGTCAGGATCTATTGGAATTATAAAGGCAAATATTGATATAAGTACTATAAATATTAAAAATAAGATAGCAAATAAAGCACTCTTATTTTGCTTAATTTCATCTTCAAAGTTTTTTAATCTTCTATTTTTTAATTTTCTATTTTCCATTATGCTACCTCATTTCCTTTATTCTAGGATCTATTAATGAATAAAGTATATCTGATAATAAGTTTCCTAGTATAACTAAAGTTGATGATAGCAATAAAATTGCCATAATAATTGGATAATCTAAGGATCTTACAGCATTTACGAAATAAGGTCCAACACCTGGCCACCCAAACACAGTTTCTGTTATCATAGCCCCTGTAATAAGCATAGGCAAAGCCATCCCTAACTTTGTAATTATAGGTAAAAGCACATTTTTACAAACATGTTTAAATAATATTTCTGATTTACTTGCTCCAAAAGCTTCTTGGACCATAACATAATCTTCGGAAATTTGTCCTATAGTTGAAGATCTTACATATCTTATTAAATCTGGTAAAAAAGCAACTACTAAAACTGTACAAGGCATTATAAAGTGTAGTAAGAAATCAACTATTGAATTCTCTCTTCCAATAGTGTTCATGCCTAATATAGGTAGTATTGAAAGCTTATATCCAAAAATAAATATCATAATCATTGCAAACCAAAAGCTTGGAATTGCTATACCAATAGAACAAAATCCATCTATAATTTTATCTACTAATTTATTTTTATTAGATCCTGATAGTAATCCTAAAACTATTGAAATTATAAAGGCAATTAAATAAGATGGGAATACTAGTATAGCTGTAGCTGGAATTCTTGCTAATAAATCCTTTGATATGCTTTCATGAGTAATTATTGAATATCCAAATTGTCCACTAAAAATCCCTTTAAGCCATAATAAATATTGCATATATACAGGCTTATCAAAACCATATTTTGCTTTAATAAGTTCAACTGTTTCCACAGACATTTTGGGTGTAATCATTGTATCTATGGCATTGTATGGTGCTAATTGAATTAATATAAAGCAAATTATTGAAATTAGTAATATTAAGGGAATAGCTTGAAGTATTCTCTTTAAAATATATTTAGCCATTTATCATCACTTCCCCGTTAAAAATTATATGGTGCTACAAAAATATGTAGCACCCTTTAATATTTGAATATTATTTAAAACTTAATTTTGACATATCTTCAAAAGTATAAACTGGTACTAACTTAGCTTCATCAACTCCAGTTATATTAGAGCTAATTACTACAATTCTCTTATTTGATAACATTGGATAGAAGTAAGCATTATCTTGTAATTTTTGTTGAATCTTATTATATATTTCAACTCTCTTTGCTTCGTCAGTTTCAACTCTTCCTGCATTAAATAAGTCGTCAATTTCTTTATCCTTATAATGACTATAATTATACTTACTATCAGAAGTAAATAATGAGTTAAATGTATCTGGATCTATTCCCATAATATATCCACCAATGAACATATCATAATCTGAATCTTCATTAAGCATTTGTTGACTTAAAGCTGTTCCTTCTTGCCCTGCTAATTCTACATTAATACCTATAGCCTTAAGGTTTTGTTGAATAATTGTAGCTTCTTTTTGTGATGGAACATCATTTGAAGTATATCCAAACTTTATTGTTAAATTAGTAACTCCTGCTTCTTCTAATAACTTTTTAGCTTTTTCTTGATTGAAGTTATATTGCTCAAGATCCTCTGTATAGAATGGGTTTCCAGGAGGTAAGAAGCTATAAGCTTCCTCAGCATATTCCTTTGAACCAAATGCAGCATTTATTAAATCTGTTCTATTCATTCCATAGAATATAGCTTGTCTAACTTTCTTATCTTGTAATTTCTCTGAATTTGAATTAATAACTACATAAGCTACTCTACCTTCACCATATACATATGGAGTTAAATCATCACCTTTAACTAAATCATTTAAATCACTAGATTGAACAGATAACGCATTTATTTCTCCCTTTTGTAAGGCAAGTTTAGCAGTATTAGCATCTGGTATTACTCTAAAAATTACATTTTTTATATTTGCTTCACCAAGGAAGTAATGCTCATTTTTTTCAAACTTAACATATTGTCCCGCTTTATATTCTGCTAATTTATATGGACCAGTTCCTACTGGTGTAGAATTCTTCTCACTATTTTCAAAATTAGTTTCCCCTTCATAAATATGCTTTGGCATAATGAATATATTGGCTAATAGTTCCATAGCTGGAGCACTAACTTCTGGAAGTATGAAGTTAACTGTATAATCATCTACTTTTTCAATTTTTACTGGTTTTCCATTAAAAATTAATTGACTATATGCCCATCCTGCATTTTCTTCTTTTAACATTTCTTCATAAGTGAATACAACATCATCAGCTGTAAATGCTTCTCCATCACTCCATTTAACATCTTTTCTAAGTTTAGCTGTATAAGTTAAATTATCTTCTGATGGAGTCATACTTTCTGCAAGAAAATAATTAATTCCATCCGCATTATACATATATAAAGGTGAATATAATGCTTTTATAGTCATTAATCCATAACGGTCACTAGTTGTTATAACATTTACTGAGTTCCCCGGATCCCCAGGTATACCATATACGAATGAATCAGATTGTGAGGAATCTCCTCCTGTATTGTTATCTACTTTATTTCCGCAAGCTGTTAATAACATTGCTGTAGCTAGTGTTGCTGTTAATAATTTGTATATTCCTTTAAATTTCATATTTACCCTCCATAAAAATTATTTATATTTTAGTTTTTTATAAAAGTTATTTTTAATGTAGTCTTTTTATAAACTCCCTTATTACAAAAAAATCGTCTCCTTATTCAGAGGCGAAGTTTAATGCACCTAATTCCACTTTATTCTTATTAATAATATAAATTGCAAAATACCTTTACTATAATAAGAATTTTTCAACTTATTATACTTAAATTAAGGTGTACTTAGATGCCTTATCCCTAAAGAATTTACCTTTGCAAACCTTACTAAATCTACTTTTATTATCATTACATATAATCCCTATCGGATTACTTGTATTTTTATATTCATATTATATGAACATTATTATTTTTTGTCAATTAAATTTAAATAAAAATAGTCTTATCTATTTTTATTTAAATTTATTAACATATATTCATTTTTTCTATCTATTTCTTATTTCATCAAACCACTTTAATACATTTTGTATCTCTCTATCCCAACAGGCCCAATTATGCTCTCCTTCTGAATAAGTAAACTCATAGTCTATTCCTAAACTTTTCATTTTATCTTCCATTTCTAAGTTATTCTTATATAGAAAATCCTCTGTTCCACACCAAGAATATATTTTAGGTATATTATGAATCTCATCATTCTCTACCAATGAATCTAAAAGATATATCAAATCATTTTTTGATCCCTTAATATTCTCTAATGGACCAAATACTCCTTCCCAAAAGGACTTTCTTTTATTTCTAAAGCCTTCTGTTATTGATTCACTAGCTATATTTAATGGTCCAGATAATGATGCTGCTGCCTTGAATTTTTCAGGATGAGTTAATGCTAATTTAAGAGCCCCATGTCCTCCCATAGAAACCCCTGCAACAAAAGTATCTTCTTTTTTATCCGAAAAGTTATTAAAATATTTTTTGCAAAACTTAGGTAGTTCTTCTGATATGTAAGTCCAATACTTAGCTCCATATGTGGTATCTGTATAGCAACCTAATTGAGTTGTAGGTATTACTACAGTAAATCCGTATTGTGATGCATATCTTTCTATAGATGTTCTACGCATCCAAACACTTTCATCATTTCCCATACCATGTAATAAATATAATACTGGTTGTCCTTTCTTATTAATACTTTCCTTAGCATCTATTTCATTTGACTTTTGTTGTGGCAAAAGTACATTTAACTTAGTATTAATTCCTAAGGTATTTGAGAAATAGTTTACTTCAAATAAAACCATGCCTATCCTCCTAAAAACTATCTTATTATGTTATTATATACCTAAAAAATCATAGTGTATATAACCCATATTAAATAATAATAATTTTCCGTTAATGTTTTTATAATAAGAGGCTATAGCATTTATAATAATGTGCAATAGCCTCTTTTAAAATTTAATCATATTAAACAGTTTTATTATTTATCCATTTCTCAAATTCTTCATCAGTACTTAAAACATAATGAGTACCCTCTACATGCTTTTCCTTTCCTAATGAGTAATCTATACCACTTGTAGCATAATTGTAACTTGTAGATATTCTATCTTTTTCAACCTTAGGATTTGGATGAGGTATTGCTGAAATCAAGGATTTAGTGTAAGGATGTATTGGGTTTGAGAATATTTCCTCTGTAGTTCCAGTTTCAAGTAAATACCCTAAATGTAATACTCCTATTCTATTTGAAATATATTTTACCATTGATAAATCATGGGCAATAAATAAAAGTGCTGTATTAGTTTCTTTTTGAATTTCCTTCATTAAATTAACTACTTGAGCTTGAATAGATACATCTAACGCGCTTATTGCTTCATCAGCAATTATTAATTTAGGATTCATTATAAGTGCTCTGGCAATTCCTATACGTTGCCTTTGCCCTCCTGAAAATTGATGAGGATATCTATTAGCATGTTCTTTAGATAATCCAACCTTTTCAAGAATTCTATACACCTTTTCATTTCTTTCTTCTTTACTATTATATAGTTTATGAATATCTAAACCTTGAGCTATAATATCTAACACCTTTTTACGAGGATTTAGACATGCCATAGGATCTTGGAATATCATTTGCATATTTATCCTTAAATACTTACTATCTTTATCAGATAATTTACCTGATATATCAATACCATCAAATTTAATTTCTCCAGAGGTTGGATCATAAAGTCTAATAATTGATCTTCCAATTGTAGATTTTCCACTTCCTGATTCTCCAACTAGTCCATAAGTTTCTCCAGGATATATTTCAAAAGAGACCCCATTTACAGCTTTAACAGTAAATTTTTTGCTTACTTTAAAGTATTGCTTTAAATTCTTAACTTCTAATAAAGGCTGTCTATTTTCCATTCATAACCGCCTCCTTTAACATCCTATCTATTCTCTCCTTAAGTTCTTTTGGCATTTCAACTTTTGGTGCCTTTTCATGTAATAGCCAAGTTGCTGCATAATGAGTATCTGTAATTTTAAACATTGGAGGTTCTAATCTCTTATCTATATTTAAAGCATAAATATTTCTTTCAGCAAAAGCATCTCCTTCTACTGTATTTAATAAGTTAACTGGTGTTCCTGGTATTGTATAAAGCATATCATCTGTAGTTTCTATATCTGGCATAGCAGATAATAATCCCCAGGTATATGGATGTCTTGGATCATAGAAAACTTCATCTACATTTCCCTTTTCTACTATTTTACCAGCATACATAACAGCTACATAATCAGCTACCTTTGCTACAACTCCAAGGTCATGAGTAATATAAATAACAGAAATATTTAACTTCTTTTGAATATCCTTAATTAACTCTAAAATTTTTGCTTGTATAGTTACATCTAAGGCAGTTGTAGGTTCATCACAAATTAATAATTCTGGGTTACAGGCAAGGGCTATTGCTATTACTACCCTTTGCCTCATACCACCTGATAATTGGTGAGGATAATTTTTCATTCTTTTTTCTGCATCAGTAATTCCAACAAGATTTAATAATTCTACTGCTTTTTCATAAGCTTCCTTTTTAGGTGTCTTATAATGCCAAATCATCCCTTCCATAATTTGGGCTCCTATTGTCATTGTTGGATTTAATGAAGTCATAGGATCTTGGAATATCATAGCTATACGCTTTCCATTAATCCTTGTTCTCATTTCCTTTTTAGATAACTTTAAAATATCAACCTCAACTTTTTCTTTGCCTCTATAATAACTAAATTTAATACTTCCTGAATTAATCTCTCCATTACTACTTAATATTCCCATAGCCGCCTTCATAGTAACAGATTTTCCACTACCACTTTCCCCTACTATAGCTAATGTTTCTCCCCTATATAAATCTAGCTTTACACCACGAATAGCATTAACAGATCCTGATGATGTCTTAAAGGAAATAGATAAATCTCTAATTTCTAATACTTTTTCATTTTTCATCTATAATCACCTCTACATTTCTTTCATCTTAGGATCAAAAGCATCTCTTATTCCATCAGCTACTATATTGAAACTTAGCATTAAAATTGCAAGAACTAAAACTGGTGCAACTATCATATATGGATGAGTTGTAAAAGATTTAAAAGCATCACTAATTAATGAACCTAAAGAAGCCATTGGAGCTGGTACTCCTAATCCTATAAAAGCTAAGAATGCTTCTGTAAATATTGCATTTGGTATTGAAAACATGGTATTTGTTATTATAGGTCCAATAATATTGGGTAAGATTTCTTTAAATATAATAAAGAAGCTTTTAGCACCTAATGTTTTAGAGGCTAATACAAATTCTTGTTCCTTCAGCTTAAGAACCTGCGCTCTAGCAATACGATTCATTCCAATCCATCCAGTAATCATAAGTGAAAATGTAATTGTTAGAAGTCCTGGTTTTAAAACTACTATTAATAAAGTTACAATTACTAAGTTTGGTATTCCATTTAATATCTCTGCAAAACGTTGCATTATATTATCAACTTTTCCTCCAAAATATCCTGAAATTAATCCATAACTTAATCCAAATAACATGTCTATAGCAACTGCAACTAATGCTATATAAAGAGAAATCCTGGTTCCCATCCAAGTTCTAGTAAATATATCTCTTCCTAAAACATCACTTCCAAACCAATAGTAAACATCTTCAAGGCCAGTTTCATTACCATTTTCAGAAACATATTTATTTACTTTAACTTCTCCACTTGATGTGTTCATAGTTTCGCTACCATCAAGTATTCCTAAGTTTTCTAAAACAGGTACCCTAGGAGCGAGATTTTGATGAGATATAATTTGTGAATCATAGGTATTCTCATTCATCCCAACTCCGAATATAGCCATCATTGTTATAAATACTATACAAATGAAGCCAATTATTGCTCCTTTACTTTCAAACAATCTTCCTAACACATCTTTCCAATAAGATTGACTAGCATAAACTTTATCCACATGAGGAATATTTTCTTTCCATGCAAATTCAAAATCATTATCCAAAAACTCAAAATTTTGTGAATTATTTTTATTATTCATGGTTATCCTCCTTTGCTAATCTTATTCTTGGGTCAACTATTCCATATAGAACATCCACTATTAACATTATGCCTATATACATAGCACTATAAATAAAAGCTAATGCGACTATTACATTATAATCATTAGATTGAATAGCAGTAACTAATAGACTACCAATTCCAGGAATGGAAAAAATCTTTTCTATTACTAAGCTTCCAGTCATAAGTCCAACTACTAATGGAGCTAAAACTGTTATTATTGGAATTAATGCATTTCTTAATGCATGTCTAGATAATAGTCTAATACCATTTATGCCTTTACTTTCCGCAAGTTGCATATAATCTGAACCTAATACTTCTAGCATTTCAGTTCTTGTAAATCTAGCTATAGTGGCTATTGTAAACATGCATAAAGCTATAGTTGGTAATATTGAAGATTTAATAGGATTTTCTGCTGTATATAATAATGGGAAAAAGCTTACTTTATATCCTAGATAATATGATAAAACTAAAGCAAATACATATGATGGTAAACTAACTCCTAATACAGAAATAATAGTAGTTATTGTATCCCATATTGTATTATGCTTAATTGCTGATATTACTCCAAAAATTAATCCAATTATAGTTCCTAATAAGACAGCTTGCCCACCTACTCTTAATGAAATAGGTAACCTACTTTGAAGTAGAGTAGATATTGGTGTATTTTTTGAAATTGTATAAGAAACCCCAAAGTCCCCTGTAAGCATACTTTTTACATAATTAAAAAATCTTATAATGACTGGTTTATCTAATCCATATTTTTGATTTAATAACGCTATTTGATCAACAGTTAACTTTTCATCATTAAATGGAGATCCTGGCATAAATTCTAACATTAAAAATAATATTAATAATATTGCTAGTAATGTGGCTATGGAAATTGCTATCCTTTTAATTAAATACTTTTTCATTTGCAATTCCTCCTTTTAAAAATATTACAGTGGTACTCTCACCACTGTAATATACTTATCTTTATTAATTTTTCACTGCATTCTTATAAATTCTACTAACGCCTACTGAATGGAACTCTATTTGTGAAACATTATTCTTAATCATTTCTGCATTTCCCTTTTGATAAACTGGGAAAATAACAGCTTCATCCATTACAGTTTTTTCTGCATTTTTTAATGCTTCCCATCTTGCTTCTTGATCTAATGCAAGTTCACCACTTTGGGCTGATTTAATTACTTCATCGTATTCCTTATTTGACCATGAACCATAGTTATTTGGACTGTCTGTAGTCCACATATCTAAGTATGTCATTGGATCTGCATAATCTGGACCCCAACGAGTAAATACAACTTCATAGTCTCCATTTTGCATTCTTTCTACTCTATTTTTCTTAGGAACAACTTCAAGAGATATAGTTACTCCTGGTAAAGTAGTTTGTATTTCTGATTGAATGAATTGAGCAACATTTTGTGCGGATTCAGTATCTTCAACTAACATCTTATATGTGAATGAATCTTTACCTAATTCCTTCTTTGCTTTTTCATAATATTCTAATGCCTTAGTCTTATCTGTAGAAAGATAAGTGGCAGTATTATCACGAAAATCTTTTCCATCTGGCCCAGTAGCAAGTTCTTCTGGTACTGCAAAATCTGCTACTATTGATCCATCTTTTAATATATTATTAACAATAGCTTTCTTATCATAAGATAATGCAAGAGCTTTACGTAAATTTTCATTTTCTAATCCTGCTACCTTTTGATTTGGAGATATATACCATAAGTATCCTGCTTTAACATTTGTAAATTCAGGATCATTCATAAATTGTTCTACTTGTTCACCTGCAAGAGTTGCAACATCTAAATCTCCATTTTGGTATGATAGCATTGTTTGTTGTGCTTCTTTAATTACTTGGAATTTAATGCCTCCTAATTTAACTGCACTAGCATCCCAATAGTCTTCATTTTTTACTAATTCTATAGTTGTAGCTGCAGGTTCATATGCTGACATTTTAAATGGTCCATTTCCTATAATTGTATCTGGAGATGTTCCAAATTTATCACCTACGCTATTATAAAATTCTTCATTAACTGGATAGAATGAAGGGAATGATAATAGTGATTCAAAGAATGTAACTGGATGAGATAATTCTACTACTAAAGTTTTATCATCTACGGCTTTAACACCTAATTCTTCAACTGGAGTTTTTCCTGCTGAAATATCATCTGCATTCTTTATTCCTGCAATTCCTGCAATAAATGCATATTCACTAGCAGTCTTAGGATCTACAAGTCTTCTCCATGCAAATACAAAATCTTTTGCTGTTACAGCAGTTCCATTTGACCACTTAGCATCCTTTAACTTGAAAGTATAATTTAATCCATCATCACTTTTTTCAACTGATTCTGCAGCTGCCAATATTGGAGATCCTGCATCATCAACTGAATATAAGCCTTCTGTTATGGCTGCTATTACTTCAAATGAAGTTCCATCTGTTGCTATTTGTGGATCCATAGAAGCCACTTCAACATCAAATTGAACTCTTAAAACACTGTCAGAACTTGATGCTTGTCCATTATCAGTACCATTGCTTGAATTTTTTGCCCCACCACAAGCAACAAAGCTAACTGATAAAACCATAGCCAAAGCTGACATAAATAGTTTCTTAACTTTTTTCATTAATTTGCCCCCTTTTCATCTCTATTTGCTTTATTTTTTTACAATAATTGAATTATATACTAATTATTATATTCCTATTATTATGCTTGTCAATATATTTTTATAATAATATAGATATTATTTTTATAACATTTTATTAAAAATATAGATATTAAATTATTAAATAGTTATTTCGAACAATTTTCAACTAATTCTTTTACAAATTTCTTAAAGGAAATAATTATAATAAAAAAAGATTGATTTTTTTATAAAAATCAATCTTTTTAGT
>NZ_JABUTB010000169.1 GCF_021443865.1 Clostridium sp. | reverse complement strand
ATCTCCGTAGTTTTCCTTTCCTATATATATATTCCTTGCATATATATTCCCATTGGATTGCTCACCACTCACATTATTAACTACTTTAAAAGTATTATCAGTATATATATTTCCTTCTATCTTAAATTTTGTGCTATTTAATCTTATTCCATCTATATATTTATTAAATGTGTATTCTGTATCCTTTTTCGTATCTTGCCCTTTTATCCATATATCCCCATTAACACTCACATCTCCACCCGTAACATCCATATTTCCATCTGCTGTTATGGCTTTTCCATCAAAAACTGGATATATATTTATTGAAGTTATTTCTGAATTATAATCTGGAGCAGATACTTTAAATTGAGTAGAGATAACTTTTTCATTTTTTAATTGACCTTCACTACTTTGAAAAGTTGATTTTACTTCTATAGTTATATTGTTATTCCCCTTATCGTAAGTAGATTTAAGGATTTCAATATTAAAGTCTTTTATATCCTGTAATTTTTTTAAATTTATAGTTTTATTATCTTCAATAGAACCTATGACTTCCTTAGATAATATTAAGTATTCTAAAATCTTTTCAACTGTTTTCTCTGTTCCATTTACTTCTCTAACTGTTTGTGTATCTGATAAAAACTTATAAAAATTATCTTTAAAGTTCTTATTTAGTACATCTTCATTTCTATCCTTATCTGCTAGTTTTGAAAATTCCTTTTTCACTTCTTTATCTGCATATTTTATGGCTTCTTGTGAGGTTTTAATTATTATATTTTCAACTACATCTAATCCTGAATCTACCTCATAAAAATTTTGAAGCTTTTTACTTTGATTGATTCTCATTTTATAATCATTTGCTGTAACTGCTAATATTGTTGTTCCCATTGTAAAAATAATTGCCATTACTAAAATTACTATTACAAAGGTAGATCCCTTTTTCTTTCTTCTTGCCTTCACCATTATCCCCCCTATAAGCCTATTTTAATTTTATATTCACGTTATTATTAGATGTCCCTTGAAATAAAAGGTTATTCCTCTTATCTTTAACAGTAACTGTATAATTGTACATATCACCTATTTTATTCTCTTCTTCTTTGTTTTCTTCATAAAGAATTACATTACCACTACTTGAATATAATTTCATTTTTGAAGGATTATTCCCGTCCTTTATCATATAAATCTCAACAAATTCTTCAGATTTATTTATAAATTCTATATTCACATCTTTATAAAAATCATTTCTAATATCTAAAATAATATTTTTATTTATATCTGTTTTCTCAATAGTTAATATTGGTGTAGCTTCATTCTCATTAGAAACCACTAATTTCTTTAAATTTTGATCTAGCTCCATTATCAATTTATTTGCAGTAATATTAGCATCATTAATCTTATTACTAGTAAAATTCAGCCTAAATCCTACATCATTATATTTATCTAAGTTATCTATATTTTCATATTGAAAATTTACATCCTTTTCCACTTTAACTTCTACTCTATAAATGTCTTTATCCTTTCCATTTGAAGGGCTACCATAAACATTTCTATCAAAGCTTCCTAAAAATTCTTTATCCTTTTGTACTATTTTATCTCCATCTAAAAGTTCAAAATACTTTTCAGTTGAGTTATCTTGCAAT
>NZ_JABUTB010000168.1 GCF_021443865.1 Clostridium sp. | reverse complement strand
AATTAAATTTAGATATAAATAAAACCCTAGAAAGTATAAGTAAATTTTTTAATAGTAATATGATAATGAAAAGTGCTATCTTTACAGGGGAAGGTGTAATATCATATTTTTTAGCAAATATAATTAATTTTTTTCTTTTAATTGATAGTGACAAAGTATATGATATTATAAATAAATTATTTCCAGAAAAACTTGTGGCAAATATTATTAGTAAAGGTAAAAATTTAAGAGATGTGCTAAAGATAGAAATAAAACTTATATTTTTAAGTTCTATATTAATTACAATAGGATTTAAGATTTTAGGAATACCTAACAGTTTGTTCCTTGGAAGTTTATGTGCAATTTTAGATATACTTCCTTTTGTGGGAACAACAATTGTTTTTATACCAATTATAATATACAATATTATAATGAAGAGATACTTATTAGTAGTTGGATTAATTTCCTTGTATTTACTAGAAAGATTTATTAGAGAAATTTTAGAAGCTAAATTTTTAAGTAGTAAGCTTGAAATTCATCCAGTAATAGTAATAATATCTATTTATGTAGGGGTAAATATGTTTGGATTTATTGGTATAATAGCAGGTCCAATTTACAGTATAATAGCAAAAGACTTAATTTATAATGATTAAGTTAATCAGGAGGAAAATATGAAGAACATTTCAATTTTAGGAGCTACTGGCTCAATAGGTACTCAAACCTTAGAAGTAATTAGAAATTCTAATAAGGAGATAAATTTAATTGGTATAAGTGCTAATTCATCTGTTAAAAAAATAATAGATATAATAAATGAATTTAGTCCTAAATATGTTGCCATGATGGATGATAAAAGTGCTAAAGAAGTTAAAGAATATTGTTTATCTAATAATTTAAATATAACAGTGTACTCAGGAATTGAAGGGTTAGAAAAAATAGCTTCTTTAGAAGAAATAGAGATGGTTGTTACCTCTGTTGTTGGAATGATAGGATTAAGACCTACACTTAAAGCTATAGAATCAAAAAAAGATATAGCTTTGGCTAATAAAGAAACACTAGTAGTTGCTGGTGAGCTAGTTATGAAAAAGGCAAAGGAAATGAATGTAGACATATTGCCTGTTGATTCAGAACATAGTGCTATATTTCAGGCTTTGAACGGATACACTGAAAAGGATGTTAGTAAAATTATTTTAACAGCTTCAGGTGGACCATTTAGAGGAAAGAATATAGAGTTTTTAGAGAATGTTTCTGTAGAAGATGCTCTAAAACACCCTAAATGGAATATGGGACAAAAAATTTCTATAGATTCTGCAACTCTAATGAATAAGGGATTAGAAGTTATAGAAGCACATTTCTTATTTAATTGTCCTTACGAAGATATAGAAGTGGTAGTTCATCCGCAAAGCATAATACATTCAATGGTAGAGTATAAAGATGCAAGTGTTATAGCTCAATTAGGATCAACAGATATGAAGCTACCAATACAATATGCCATAAATAAAAAGGAAAGAAAAAATGCAGTAGCAAAGAAACTTAATTTTTATGAAATTGGTGTTTTAACTTTTGAAAAACCAGATTTAGATACCTTTAGATGCTTAAAACTTGCTTATAAAGTTGGTATTGAAGGTGGTTTAGCTCCATGTATATTAAATGGTGCCAATGAGGAAGCAGTTGCCTTATTATTAGAAAGAAAAACATTATGAGCTTTTGATTCAACATCAACTCAAATAGTTTCAGTTGGTTGATTAATAACAACTCTAAATTCAGTTTCATTATTTTCTTTTT
>NZ_JABUTB010000167.1 GCF_021443865.1 Clostridium sp. | reverse complement strand
ATAATTTTATCTGAATTTTATGTGATTTTTAAAAACTACTGTTAAAGAGAAGATTGCGGGAATAGATTTAATGAAGGAGCTTATTAGAAAGTTATCATTAGAAAATAAAAGTATTTATTTACTTGGAACTACAGACGAAAACTTAAAAGCTTGTGTAGCGAATATTATAATGGAGTTCCCAGAAGTTAATATAGTAGGATATAGAGATGGATATTTTGATATTAATAATCCTGTTGAATTATTAAAAGATATAAAAGAAAAGAAGCCTTATGCAATTTTTGTAGCAATGGGATGCCCAAGGCAAGAAGAGTTTATAGTAAGATACATGGATGAGCTACCATGCCAAATTTTTATGGGCGTAGGTGGAAGCTTTGATGTTATTGCTGAAAAGGTTACTAGGGCACCAAGATGGATGATAAAATTAGGCTTAGAATGGTTATATAGGGTTGCTAAAGAGCCATGGAGAATAAAAAGGTTAGGTAGTATACCTAAGTTTTTACTACTTGTAGTAAGGGGAAAAAATAAAAATGAGTAAAAATAAAATATTTAGAGCAACTTTTATAGTAATGGCAATGACTATATTAAGTAGAGTCATTGGCTTTGCTAGAGATATTTTAGCTGCTTATCATTTTGGAGTTGAGGGAGCTTATGATATATATGTCGCTTCTGTAGCAATACCAGAATCAGTATTTATGATAGTAGGTCTTGCTATTTCAACAACATTTATACCTATGTTGAGTGAAATTAGGCATAATAAAAATAAAGAAGAAATGTTTTATTTCTCTAATAATATAATTAATATACTGTCCTTAATTTCTATTTTTATTATAATTTTAGGACTAATATTTACTAAGGAAATCGTGAATGTTTTTGTACCTAATTTTACGCCAGATAAAATAGATTTAACTATTTTTCTAACAAGGATAACATTATTTAATATAATATTGCTTTGTATAAATGATTGTTTTGCTTCAATACTTCAAGTCTGTGAAGATTTTGTTATTCCAGCTTTATTAGGTATATTTTTTAATTTTCCTATAATTATATACTTGCTGCTATTTAAAGATGTTAGTATTGTTGGATTGGCAGTAGCAAATGTTATAGGGAACTTATTAAGAGTTCTTGTGCAAATACCATCATTATATAAGAATGGATATAGAATTAAATTTTATATAAATATTAAAGATGAAAAGCTTAAAAATATGATTATACTTATAATTCCTGTAATAATTGGTGCAGGTGCTAATTCTATAAATATGTTAGTGGATAAAAGTGTAGCATCTGGATTAATAACCGGTTCTATGGCTGCACTAGAGTATTCACAAAGAATTATACAATTTGCTAATACAGCTATTACAACTTCTTTAGTTTCTGTAGTTTATCCTTTAATGGCCAATAAACTAAATAAAGGTGATAAGGAAGGATTCTTAAAATATTTAAGTAAATCTATAGTTACTATTTGTATGTTTTTAGTACCAATTACTTTTGGAGTAATGTTTTTAAGTAATGATATTATTAAAGTTATTTATGAAAGAGGTAAATTTGAGTCAAATGCTGTTATTTTGACATCTATGGCTCTTTTTGGATATGCGATTCAATTACCTTTTGCAGGAGTTAGAGATATATTAAATTCCTCTTTATTTTCAATGAAAAAAACAAAGGTAACTACTATAAATGGAGTTATTGGAGTTGTAGTTAATGTAATATTAAGTATTACTTTATCTAAGTTTTTTGGAGTGCTTGGAATTTCAATTGCAACGTCAGTTTCAGCAATAATAATATCTATACTGTTATTGAATTCTACAAGAAAAATAGTAGGATCATTTAATTTAAAAGAACTTTTTATTAA
>NZ_JABUTB010000166.1 GCF_021443865.1 Clostridium sp. | reverse complement strand
ATATATATTCTTTTAAAAAATTTATAATAAAAAAATAGATAATTGAAAATTATTATCATATAAATTATAAAAAGTAAAAATATAGTTATAATACAGTATAAAATTAGTTGAAATGTAATACAAAAATAGATAATTAACAAAATGTTCATATTTATATTGATATATCTTAAGTTATAATGTATATTATGTATTAAATAATGTAATAATATTATTATGGAATTAAATGGCAACTTAATTCTGGCTACGGGCATCATATGATGCCTATTTTTTTACATTTAAATAGGATGAAAGGGTTATAGAATTATTGTGTAATAGTATTTTGTATTTTATATATTTTTATGCTATTATAAGATGAAACTTTAGAAATCATTAAATTTGCAAGGTTTTAAGAGGTGGATAATTTGGTTGAAAAGAACAATGAATATATATTAGATATAACAAGTATAGGATATGAAGGAGAAGGTATAGCCAAGATAGATGGATATCCTATATTTATAGAAGGAGCTATTTTAGGAGAAAAAGTAAAAGCTTTAATAGTTAAAGTTAAGAAAAATTATGCGTATGGAAAATTACTAGAAGTAATAGAGGCTTCTAATGAAAGAGTTGAACCAAGTTGTAAGGTTTATAAAAGATGTGGTGGATGTACAGTTCAGCATATGAATTATAAAAAGCAATTAGATTATAAATTTGAAAGAGTAAAAGATTGTATATCAAAAATAGGTGGACTAGATAATTCACTAGTTATGTATCCTATAGGAATGGAAAATCCAGAAAGATATAGAAATAAAGTTCAATTACCAGTTGGTATTGTAAATGGCGAACTAAGTATTGGTTTTTATGCACCAAGAAGCCATAATATTATAAACTTAGATACTTGCTTAATTCAAGATAAGATAGCTGATAAAGTTGCTGGACTTACAAGAGAATGGATGAAAAAATATAATATTTCAGCTGCTAGCATTGATGGAGTTTTTAATAAGAATGGTTTAATAAGACATATAATGATACGTAAGGGATTTACTACTAATGAAGTTATGGTGGTTCTAGTATCAACAAGTGAAAAAATTGAACATATAGAGAAATTTATAGAATTAATAAAAGATAATGTAGAAGGTATAAAGAGTATTATCTTAAACATAAATAAAGAAAATACTAATGTTATCTTAGGACAAAATTGTATAACCTTATGGGGTGAAGATACAATAACAGATTACATAGATAATTTTAAATTTAATATATCACCTTTATCATTCTTCCAAGTAAATCCTATGCAAACAGAAAAGCTATATTCAAAAGCATTGGAATATTCAGGATTAACAGGAGAAGAAACTGTTTTTGATGCTTATTGTGGAACAGGAACTATTACACTTTTCCTTTCTCAAAAAGCAAAAAAAGTCTATGGCGTAGAGATAATAGAACCAGCTATTATCAATGCTAGAGAAAATGCTAGAATTAATAATATAGATAATGCAGAATTTTTTGTTGGAAAATCAGAAGAAATAATACCTGAATTAATTGAAAAAGGTATAGTTCCTGATGTGATAGTTGTAGATCCTCCAAGAAAGGGCTGTGATATAAAACTTCTAGATGCTATTGAAAAAGCTAAGCCAAAAAGAGTGGTTTATGTTTCTTGTGATCCAAGTACTTTAGCAAGAGATTTAAAGATATTGGAAGAAAAGGGATATAAGACTGAAGTTGTTCAACCAGTAGATATGTTCCCTCACACTAGCCACATAGAAAATGTAGCCTTTCTAAAAAGTAGATAAGAGTATAAAAAAACAAAATCCTTTAGATTAGCCTAAAGGATTTTGTTTTTTTTATACGTGAAAGTATGAAATAGAGATGTTAATATTATTGAATTTAATAAATTGTTAAATTCAATAATAATTTTAATTTAAAATAAAAAAATGTAAAAAATAGGATAAAAGGAATGTTTTTGTATAAAAATCAGATGTATTTACCTTTAAACTATTATATAATGAATACAAATATAAAGAGTTAGTAATAAATGACATTAAAGGTGATTTTTAATGATTAAAAAGAAAATACAAAGTAAAAAGAAATTTAATTTTATCATTTTATTGATAGTAATAACTACCCTTAGCTTATTAATAAAAATAAACTTATATTCAAATGATAAATTTAGAAGTCATAATAAAATTATTCTATTAGGAAATGAAAATCTTGCTCCAATTATATACAATGAAAAAGGAAAAACTAAGGGTGTAGCAGT
>NZ_JABUTB010000165.1 GCF_021443865.1 Clostridium sp. | reverse complement strand
TTCTGTTCTTCCTGACCCCATAAGTCCTGCTATTCCAACGATTTCGCCTTTCCTTACATTTAAATTTACATTTTTTATTACTTCCTTATTGATATCATTTGAATCATAAACACTCCAATTTTTAACTTCAAAGCATACTTCTGATATTTTTTTATTTCTTTTAGGAAATCTGTCAACAATATCTCGTCCAACCATTCCTCTAATAATTCTATCTTCACTTAAGCCCTCTAGATTTTTATCAATAGTTTCAATGGTTGCTCCATCTCTAATTATTGTAATTCTATCTGCCACTTTTGAAATTTCGTTTAATTTATGAGAAATAAGTATTGATGAAACTCCTTGCTTTTTTAATTCTAATAACAGATTTAATAAGACTTCACTATCATAATCATTTAAAGCTGCAGTTGGCTCATCTAAAATTAATAATGATACATTTTTAGATAATGCTTTTGCTATTTCTACTAGTTGCTGTTTTCCAACCCCAATATTCATTATTAAAGTTTCTGGGGATTCATTTAATCCTACTCTATTAAGTAACTCTTTTGATTTATTAATAGTAGTATCCCAATTAATTATTCCATTTTTACTTTGTTCATTCCCTAAAAACATATTTTCAGCTATAGATAGGTATTGAACTAAAGCTAGTTCTTGATGGATTATTACTATACCTAACTTCTCACTGTCCTTAATATTTTTAAATTGGCATAATCTTTCCTTAAAGTATATTTCTCCATCGTAACTCCCATATGGATATATTCCGCTTAAAATATTCATCAAAGTTGATTTGCCAGCACCATTTTCTCCAACCAATGCATGAATCTCATTAGCTTTAACTTGTAAATTTACATTATCTAATGCCTTTACTCCTGGAAATATCTTTGTGATATTCTTCATTTCAAGGATAGTCCCTTCCATTTTGATACCTCCTTATAAAAAACTAAATCTATTCTAAAATATTTACGGAGCCTTGCTTGGCTCCATAAATATAATTTTTATTACTTCAATTGATCCTCAGTATAGTAGCCTGATTCTATTAATACTGTTTTATAATTGTCTTTATCTACTGAAACTGGATCACAAAGATATGATGGTACAACCTTAACTCCATTATCATAAGTAGTTGTATCATTAACAGGAGCTTCTTTTCCACTTAATACAGCCTCTACCATCTTTACAGTTTTTTCAGCTAAAACTCTTGTATCTTTAAATACTGTTTGAGTTTGTTCTCCAATAATAATTGACTTTACTGATGGTATTTCTGCATCTTGACCAGTAACTATTGGTAATTTTTGATCGCCTTTCCCATATCCAACGCTCTTTAATGAAGATAATACTCCTATACTGATTCCATCATATGGTGATAATATGGCATCAACTGTATCACTTGTATAGAAAGTACTTAATAAGTTATCCATTCTTGATTGAGCAGTTGCTCCATCCCATCTTAATGTAGAAACCTTATCCATTCCCATTTGACCACTCTTTACATTTAAAACACCAGAATCTATATAAGTTTTTAATACTGACATCGCTCCATCATAGAAGAAATAAGCATTATTATCATCTGGAGATCCACCAAATAATTCAATATTAAATGGTCCCTTTTCACCTTTATCTAAACCTAATTTTTCTATTATATAGTTTCCTTGTAAAACACCAACTTTGAAATTATCAAAAGTTGAATAATATGATATATTTTCTGTACCTTTTATCAATCTATCATAAGCAATAACAGGTATTCCTTCATCTGCTGCTTTATTTATTACATCTACTAGAGCTTCTCCATCAATAGAACCTATTACTAAAACGTTTACTCCTTTAGTAATCATATTTTCTATTTGAGAAACTTGATTTTCTACAACATCTTCTGCAAACTGCATGTCTACTTTATATCCTAATTTTTCAAATTCTTTTTTCATATTATTACCATCATCAATCCATCTTTGAGATGATTTTGTTGGTAATGCTAATCCTACAGTTACATCCTTTCCTCCGTCAGTAGTTCCCCCTTTTTCATCTGTTTTTCCAGAATTACATCCTACAAACACTGTTGCCATCATAAAAGTTAAAATAGAAGCTAATAGTTTTTTCATACAAATTCTCCTTTATATTTTTTTATTAGAAACATTTATAATATTGTATGATTTATCTATAATCCCCCCTCTAATTTATATTAAGTACGGACATTATTTTATTTCTAAAAAAATATTCCGTACAAGTATATTTTACTAATTATTATAAAATTTGTAAATATTTTCAATAA
>NZ_JABUTB010000164.1 GCF_021443865.1 Clostridium sp. | reverse complement strand
TACTATTATTGTTTAAATATATTTAATAACCAATATAACACGCTTAATTTCTTTTTAATCAAATCAGTTCATTATACAATTCAATATATTGTTTAGCTATAGTTTCGGAATCAAACAATTCCATAACTTTGTTAAACGCACTTGAAGACAGTTCTTCTTTAAAATTATTATTTTCTAATAGGAATTCTATTTTTTTTGCTATTGTATTTATATCATTATATTTTACTAATAATCCATTTACTCCATCAGTAACATATTCATTAATAGCATCTATATCTGAAGCTATTACTGGAATTCTTGCAGCCATTGCTTCTAATACTGCTATTCCTAATCCTTCTGTCAATGATGGAAATACAAATAGATCTGAATTCTTAAGCAAATCTGGAATATCATTCCTGAATCCTAATAAAATTACATTATTATTTAAATTAAGTTTATTAATTTCATTTATGATATCTTCTTCAGCATCACCTTTTCTTCCTACAATAATTAATTTTACATTTTTATACTTCTTCAAAACTATATTTAATGCTTTAACTAAATATATTTGCCCCTTTTGTTTTCTTAAATTTCCAACATTCAGTATTATAAAATCCTTTTCGCTAACACCTAATTCTCGTTTTAACGAACTATTGGGTTTAATTTCAGTAAATTTATCTACATCAATTGGATTATATATTGTTCTAATTTTATTTTTCAACTTATTACTTTTATACCAACTATCTCTTACCGCATTGGATACAGCCGTCCTCGTATAAACATACTTATCAGTAAAGAAGTATCCTAATCTAGTTAGAGGATTATAATTACTTTTAACACTATGAAAAGTTGTTATAAGCTTACTTTCATGTGGTTTGCATATTGCTGATAAGAAATCTGCACGCCCCAAATGTGAATGTATTAAATCAGGTTTATGAATTAATAAGTAGCGCCTTAATTGATAATACCCTTTAACTATATCATTCCTTTTTAATGATAACGATTCAACCTTAATAGATTGATTCTTAAACTTATCAACAATGTTATCATCATAATTTATTTCTTGTAATGCTAAAACACTTACCTGAAAGTTTTCTTTTATGAATGGTGTTATGTCTAACAATATATTTGGGACAGCTCCTGATCTTAAATGATTAATGACGTATAACAACTTTTTTTTCATCTATTATCTCCTCACCTTTGTTATGCTAAATCTGTTTTTTGCAACTCCTCTTCCCTTGATTGCCCTTCTTCTATTGTATCCAAGGGAAAAAAATGCTATTAGTAGCCATACTATTTTCTGTCTGTGCCTTATTGCCGTACCATAGTTTGAAGTCCCCCAAGCATACGGTATTATAGCAAATAATAAAAAACAAGTCATAAATATAAATAAATTCTTACGATTTTTTCTCATAATCTTCATTTCATATACTGAATATAAAACTATCACATAAATCGGTACCGTATCTAATAAAAATCCATAGATATCTGTGATACTTGTGACTTGCCATGGAAAAGGTGTGAATAAGAAAAATACTATCCTTATTGGTGTCTGAACAATTGCATCTATCCATGATTTAGGTTGTGTACCATGGAGATATCCAGCTCTACCACCAACAGCTTTTCTGGCAACAGTTGACCCTAATTCTTCTACTGAAATTTCTGGTATCTTTCTAAAAAGAGCACCACCAAATTGAAATATAAAAATAATCAAAATAGCACTTATAATAAGTTTAATTAATGATATATTCCATTTTTGATACTTCGGCTTGTAAAATATGAAAAAAAACAAATATGGTATTGCTACAAAAATCACTCCTGAATGAAATAAAGCTCCTATAAGAATACTAGCAAAAGACTTAACAATAGCTGAACTTTTCCCTTTATTAAACCATCTTAAACAATAAACCAATGAAAGAGAAGAAAAAAAGTATATTAAACTTTCTCTTCTTGTAAATGCAGAAAACTGAGCTAATCCTGGATAAAAAGCAACGCAATATGCAGCTAACTTCGCAGATTTAACTGACGGATAAATTTCTAACACAATTTTATATGTTACGTAAACAAGCAAGGTTCCCGTAATAACACTTATATGTTGAATAAGAAATGGACTTCTACCAAATAAATAATAAATAAAGCCAATAAACCTACGATAAAACTCAAAAGGCATAGAAAATAATTCTATAATACTATCAGATGAAGATGCAATTATCCATCCAGAATACTCAAAATCAATTGCATCGCTTCGTCCAGATGGCAATGTCCATACATATGCATTTATAAATGATAAAATAAAT
>NZ_JABUTB010000163.1 GCF_021443865.1 Clostridium sp. | reverse complement strand
TTAGTATAAGTGCAATTAAATTTAAATTAGCAAAAAGGCACTGTAAAATACAGTGCCTTTTATTAAAAATCTAGCTATTATTTTCTTCTTACAGTTAAAATACCACCAACACCTAATAGTGAAAACCCTACAATTAAAGTGAATATTGGATTATCTCCACCTGTTTCAGGTAGATTGTTGTAACCATTTTCATTATTGTTGCCTTCTTGGTTAATATCTTCTGAAGCTTGTCCTCCACTATTATCTGGAGTTTCTCCTTCATTGTTTCCTGGTTCTTCTGTACCTAGTAAATTTGAATTGGCTGATAAGAAGTAATCACTACAATGATCTATTTCTAGGATAGCATATCCATCTTTATCTACAAATATATTATCATCAATCTTTTCTACTTCCTTAGTATCAGGATTATAATAATATAAAGTTAATTTCTTACCTATAAATTCTTCATTATTAACTTTTAGCTTAACTAAAGCTTTTCCTGGTAAATGTCCATGATAATCAAATTTTATAAATATAGCATCATTAGTTAGCCTTTCAATTGCAGCTTTTGCTTCTTCTGTAGGCTTATTACTTACTGATAATTTAATTGAAGCTATATTTTCATTAATTAT
This sequence comes from Clostridium sp., assembly GCF_021443865.1. GTDB lineage: Bacteria > Bacillota > Clostridia > Clostridiales > Clostridiaceae > Clostridium. Next base: position 1,676 of record NZ_JABUTB010000163.1, on the reverse strand, counting down.
ATCCTTTCCCTTAAAGGTCCATGTTGTTCCATCCTTTAATAAAAAGGTAATTATTTTATCAGTTCCTGCAATAGCATTAAAAATCTCTTTATGAACTATTTTATCATTATTATTTAAAAATAAAGTTATTTTATCTTCTTCTGAAGATTTAATTTCTTCAATAATCTTATTTACATCTGTATTCTCATTAATTATTCTAGCTTCATTTGTTACTGGAATAGACTTATTAACATCTATTTTATTTTTATTTCCTGCATAATCAATGGCTTCTATATATTCAATATTTAGATTCTTAAAATACATATACTCTTCTGTTTTAATAACTAAAACATATTTATTATCGCTTCCATCATATTTAGAAAAACTATATGTAAAACTCTTATCTCCTGAATTTATTTTAGCCTTTATTTCGTCTATACCTGAGATATTATCTGTTGCATTTAAAGTAATTTGTAATTTATCCTGCAAATCAAGTTTAACTTTATCATATTCTATATTTGACATAATTGGTGCTTCCATATCAACTCGTCCATCATTGGTTAAAACATAAGCTGATACTTCTTTTTCAAAATCAGCATAATTATATGCATTATCTGCTACTCTTAAATTAGCTAATATAATTTTGCTTCCTTCCATATCTTCAGTTATGTAGATTTCATTAGTATATTTTTTTAGTTCTTCATTATATTCTAATAATAAAGACTTTGTATATATACCTATTTTTACATAAGCCTCAACAAACTGAATTCCAGATTCATTGTCATATGTATCTACATAAAGCTTAATAGTATCCCCAACTTTATAATATTCTTTATCAAATTCAATGGAATTGATTACAGGCTTTACATCATCCTTGTTTCCATTTCCATCAACTACACTAATATTTATTAAATCTGATGAATAAGTACTTTTATCAGATTTATCAATAACAGCAATATTAGTTATACCAATTGTCTTATTTATTAAATCCTCTGTTATTTCATAATAGCCCATATATAAGTTTTTAGCTTCATCATATGAAAACTTCAATTCATTATATTTTCCATTAATAAATACTGACCCCATTACTTGTGCAATTCCCGAAACATCATCAGTTGCATTTACTGAAACTTCTAAGGTTTCTCCCACTTTAATTTCAGTTTTATTAACATTAATTGAATTTATTACTGGTGCCACTTTATCTGTTATTCCATTTTCATCTGCTACTATAACAGATAGTTTTGGATGATATTGAAGACTACTCTCATTCTCATTACGAATTTCTATTGCAAGTAAGTTAAGAGTTTTATATCTAAAGCTTTCTTCTATTTTTATTTCTGTGGTATATAACTTTAATTCTTCGTTATATTTCAATTCATGTTCTAAGTTATTTTGTGGAAACCATAGCTGTGCATAGACTCTACTCCCTTGGTGTAGATTTTCTATAGTTGCAGTTAGCTCTAAAGTATCTCCAACATTCACTTCGCTCTTATTGAAACGAACATTTTCTACCCTTGTATCATTTCCTTCTATAACTTCATTATTTGTTACTATAGTATCGTTACTAACATCTGCATATGTAATTATAGGATTAATACATAATTGCATTACCAAGAGCATTGATGTTAATAAAGAAATAGTTGATTTTTTATTTTGCATCACAATACCTCCTAATACCTATATGTTTTTTTATAATT
>NZ_JABUTB010000162.1 GCF_021443865.1 Clostridium sp. | reverse complement strand
TTTCATTCTTTCATTCTTTCATTCTTTCATTCCTCTTCATATTTTTCAAAAACTAAATCAACTTCTGAAATTCTTCTAGAACTTCCTGTATCTTTAGGTATAGTTGAAATAAATCTCCACTTCTAAATAATGCTAATTAAAGTATATTTAATAAATTCTTTAATTGCCAGTAGTTTTCCCCATATAATTCATTAATTAACTTTATTTAACTTAAAATATTTTAATATCTTTTAAAATATTATCAACATTATTAGATTTCTTCATATTATAAATATTATATTAGATAGTTATCTAATATTGATTGACACTTATCTTACTTGGTGGTATATTTTTACATATAAATTATTCAAATTAAAGGAGGATTATAATGAACACCCTAAAACTAGAAAAGAAAAAAAATAAATATAGAGATTTATTAAAAGAGAAAAATTATCTTCTAGATACTTTTGCTAGTATTATTTCAAGATTCGGAGATGGCATAGATACTATAGCATTTTCATTGCTAGTTTATAAAATTACAGGTTCTACTCTTTTAGTTGCAACTATTTTCGCTGTTAATGGAATTCCAAACATAATATTTGGTATTATTTCTGGTGTAGCTTGTAAGTATTTAGCTGATAAAAAAATTATGATAATTTGTGATTTTGGGCGATCTTTATGTGTATTTTTAGTTGCTATATTATTTATAACTGATAATTTAGCCATATGGCACTTATATGTAATAACATTTTTAAATTCATCTTTTGAATCCTTTAGACAGCCTGCTTCTATGTCCATAGTTCAAAAAATTATTCCTGTTGAAAAACTAGAACATGGCTTAGCACTTTCCTCCACTGGATGTAAGGTTTCTGAATTAATCGGGCTTGCAATAACACCTTTAATAATATCCTTAATAGGATTAGGTGGTGCAATATTAGTTGACGCAATAACATTCTTAGTATGTGGATTTTTAATATTATGCTTAAAAGTAAAAAGCACAGTCTCTGATTCTAAAGTTACAGTTAAGGGATCTTTAAATGACTTAGCTGAAGGCTTTAAGTTTATTAAAAAAGATAAAATAATTCTTAATATAATTCTATTTGCTACTATCCTGAATGCCTTATTTGTTCCAATTAATTCATTACAAGCACCTTACGTTGAAGAAGTCCTTAAAACAGATAGTACAGCTTTATCTGTAATAAGTATAGGAGTCTTATCTGGAATGATACTCTCTGGAATTTTTGCCCCTAAGATAAAAGAAGCTTTAGGCGGAAGAAAGTTATTTATAATTGGAGGTGTTATAATAGGTATAACTTATTCATTATTATCTTTCCTTGGTAATATAGAAAGTAAACAGCTTATGTATTTATTATTAGCTCTTGATTTATTCTTGCTTGGTGTAGGTGTATTACTTTTAACCTTTACATTACAAGTTACTTTAATGAAAACAGTAACTCAAGAATTTTTACCAAGAGTTGGTGCAATATTCAATGCAGGAGCGTTATGTGCTATACCTATAACAGCTTCTATAATCGGAATTATCTCTCAATTTGTTAGTATTAAAATGTTATTTTTATGTTTTGGTATTTTAGTCTCATTATTATTTTTAATAATGTTCTTAAATAAAACAATAAAAAAATTTGATGCATATTAAAATAAAAAAGGAGTGTAAGCCTTGAACTACATTATTAAAGATGAAATAAATATTTTATATGAAATAAACAAAGCTTTTGTATATTTAGCCAATGAAGATGAAGAAATAAAAAAGCTAAATGAGAGCTTATCTAAAATTGACATTGATAAAGAAAAATACAAGAAAAATAACCTTAAAAGCTTTTATAAATTTATTGAAAAGTTTAAGAAAATAAATACAGTTCCACTAGATGATATAAAATTTTATTTCTCAGAAATCAATGATGGAATTAATGAAAGTTATTTATCTATCTATGAGATATTTCTTTCAAATTTTAATACAGATGAACTTATTAGCCTAAAAAATTTAATAGAAAATTTATCTGAAGAAGAGGTAAAAGAATTTTCTTTAAAAGAGGTAATTAAATTTATAATAGAAACCTTTGATGATAAAACCTTAAATTTATCTATGAGTAAGCAGGACTTTCTTAAATATTTAATTAGTAGCAAAGACTTCTCTTATGAAGCTAAGTGGAAATTAACAGTCCTATTAGAAGATAGTAAAAATTTTTTATTAAAATACTTTAATATATTAATAAATTCTATATATGACTTGAAAAATCTTTTTATGATATTTGAAAAAGATAAGAATAAATTTATATCTGATTTTAAGAAAGAATTGAATAAAAATGAAAACAACACATCAAAGTCTTTGGGAAATGCTTAAAGCACTGCTTAAGGAGGGATTTATGGTGTTAAATTTA
>NZ_JABUTB010000161.1 GCF_021443865.1 Clostridium sp. | reverse complement strand
ATAAATCAAAATTTTATTTTACCTTATAGTATTTAACATACCAATCTGAGAAACTTTGAAGTCCTTCTTCTATAGATGTTGATGGTTTAAAATCCACTTCTTTTTGAAGTCTTTCTGTAGATGCATAAGTTGCTGGTACGTCTCCTGCTTTTAAAGGCTCAAATATTTTTTCAAAAATAACTTCTTTATTTAAAGATTTACTTAAACATTCTTCTAAAGTAGTTATAAAGTTCATTAATTTTTCTGGATTATTATTTCCTATATTAAAGACTCTATGAGGAACTACTTTTTCTTTTGTTTCCTCATTTATATTTTCTGGAGGATTATTTAATAATCTTTCTATGCCTTCTACAATATCATCTATATAAGTAAAGTCTCTATATAGATCATTTTCAAAGTCTCCATTATTAAATATTCTTATAGGTTCTCCTTTAAAATACTTATCTGCGAATCCAAAGTAAGCCATATCTGGTCTACCCATTGGTCCATAAACTGTGAAAAATCTAAGCCCTGTAGCAGGAATGTTATATAAATGACTATAAGTATGAGCCATTAATTCATTAGACTTTTTAGTTGCAGCATATAATGATACTGGGTTGTCCACAAAGTCTGTTTCTTCAAAAGGAACCTTCTTATTAACTCCATAAACTGAACTAGAGGAAGCATAAACTAAATGCTCAACTTTATTATGTCTGCAAGCTTCTAATATATTAAAAAATCCTACTATATTACTTTCAATATAAGCATCTGGATTTTCTATTGAATATCTAACACCTGCTTGAGCAGCTAAGTTAACAACTATTTGTGGCTTATACTCATTAAATACTTCTAACATCTTTTCTTTATTTGAAATATCAGCTTTTATAAATGTAAAATTATCATATTCCTTAATTATATTTAATCTTTCATATTTTAAATTTACATCATAATAATCATTAATATTATCAATTCCAATTACCCTGCAACCCTCATCTAACAATTTCTTAGATAAGAAAGAACCAATAAATCCTGCTGCACCAGTTATTAGGTATATTTTATTTGAACTTAATTTATTATACATATTCTACTCCTTTTATACTAAATTATCTTTTTGTAGCTGCTACTTCATATAATGATTCATTTATAACTTCTTCAGGTCTTCCTATTGAATAGTATTCTATTCCATTAGTTTTCATATCCTTTAAGTTATATATATTTCTTCCATCATAAACCAAAGGAGTTCTCATTAATTTCTTATAAGTTTCTGCTTTAATTTCCTTTATATCCTTCCATTCAGTAAATATGAAACAAACATTAGCTTCTTTTAAAGCCTCTTCAATATTTTCTACATAATGAATATTTCCTTGTCTACACTTTCCTTCTGGATATACCTTTTCAAAATTCTTTCTTCCCACTGGATCATAAGCATAAATATCAGCTCCATTATCTAATAATAATGGAATATTTTCTAAAGATGCTGCTTCTCTTAAATCATCAGTTCCTGGTTTAAATGTTAAACCTAAAACTGCTACCTTTAATCCATTAAAGGTTATTAATCTTCTACAAGCCTTTTTAAATAGTTTAGTTTTTTGATCTTTATTAACATCTATGGCTGCCTTAATTGTTTTTAATACATACCCATTTTGTCTTGCAAGATATTCAAGAGCTTTTGTATCCTTAGGGAAACAAGAACCACCATAACCTATTCCTGCATTTAAGAACTTACTTCCTATACGTTCATCATAACTCATTCCCTTTGCAACATCTTCTATATTAGCTCCAATTAATTCACAAAGATTAGCTATATCATTAATATAAGATATTTTTAAAGCTAAGAAATCATTTGATGCATACTTAATCATTTCTGCACTTCTTCTATTAACAGAAACTATTGGTAAATTAAAAGGCTTGTATATATTCATAAGTAAATCTTCTGCCCATTTACTTTCAGTTCCTATAATAATTCTAGCAGCATGAAGAGTATCATGAACTGCTGTTCCTTGAGCTAAGAACTCTGGATTTGAAGCAACTTCAACTCTTACATCATTAACTAAAAAGTCTTTTATAAATTGTTCAACCTTATCATTAGTTCCAACTGGCACTGTAGATTTAACTACAATTAGACAATCTTTTTCTATATTTTCAGCAATTTGTCTTGCAACTGTTGCTATATAGCTTAAATTTGCAGAACCATCTGGTTGCTCTGGTGTACCAACGCCAATAAATATTGCATCTGCTTCCTTATAAGCTGATTTATAATCTGTAGTGTAATTAAGCCTACCAGCTTTATAATTCTTTTGCATAAGCTCTTCTAAGCCTTCTTCATATATTGGAGAAACTCCACTTTCCATTAATTTAACCTTATTCTCATCAATATCTACACAAGTTACATTATGTCCAACTTCTGCAAAGCAAACTCCTGCTACAAGCCCTACATATCCAGTACCTGCTACTGCTATTTTAAACATATTCCATCTCCTAACATTTGTTTTATAACCTCAGAAGGGGGGCTTTGTGGGTTTTTCATTGATGAGCAAAAA
>NZ_JABUTB010000160.1 GCF_021443865.1 Clostridium sp. | reverse complement strand
GACTTAATAGTTATATCAACAGTTCAAGAAAAAATGTATGATCAATTAAGTGAAATTGCTCCAACAGTTATGATTCAATTAGAAGCATTAAATTGGAAAGATGATGTAAAGGCATTTGCAAAAGTATTTAATAAAGAAGATGCAGCAAACAATTGGTTACAAGCTTACGAAGCTAAGGCAAAGGACGCTGGAGATAAGATTAAAGCAGAATACGGTGAAGATACTACATACCTTTCATTCTTAGCAAGTGGTGGTCAATTCTTCGTATTTGATGGAGCTGGATTTGGTAGCGTTTTATATGATGATATGGGACTTGCAAAACCAGAAGGTATGCCAGAACAAAGTGATATTAGCCTTCCAGTTGTAACTTATGAAGGATTAGCAGCAATTAAAGCAGATTATATATTTGCAATAGCAACAGCAGAAGATTTAGCACAATTACAAAGCAATGCAATATGGAATAACCTACCTGCAGTTAAGAATGGAAAAGTTGTGATATTAGAAGCATCACCATACTTTAACCAAGGATATAGCTCAATAGGAAGAGAATTATTAGTAGATGAAATAGGTGAAATGTTAAATGAAACAAAGTAAGAAACATACAGCAATATTTGTAATTTGTAGTTTGTTACTTTTATTAGGAGGACTGGTTCTAGCTGTAAGGCTGGGATCAGTTCATATTGGTTTTTCAGATATTTTTAATAGCATCTTTAATTACAGTGAAACCTTAGAACTTATGTTAGTTAGAGATGTAAGAATTCCAAGAGCCCTTTCTGTATTATTAACAGGAGGTATTTTAGGAGTAACAGGTGCAATGATTCAGGGAGTTACTAGAAACCCAATAGCAGAGCCTTCTATTTTAGGAGTAAGCCAAGGAGCAACACTAGTAATAGCAATTTTTTATGCAGCAGGAATAGCAATTAATACAAGAAATGTAATGATAGCTGCTTTTATAGGAGCATTTATAACAGGAATTATAGTTTTAGGATTTATTTCTAAAAAAGCAAATAACAACTCAATTGCTAAGATACTTTTAGCAGGAACAGCAATGAGTACATTTTTTATTTCATTAACAACAATTATTGGACTTTTATCAAACCAAGCACAAATGATAGGATTTTGGGTATCAGGTGGATTTAGAAATGCTACTTGGGCAGATTTTAATTTAGTATTTATTGTAGGAATTATAGGACTTATTATAGCAATTTTATTATCACCTAAAATAAACATTTTAAATCTTGGAGATGATGTAGCCATTGGACTTGGTGAAAATCCAGAAAAAATAAGATTTACAACTCTTATGGTTATGATACCTATGGTTGCAGCAGCAGTTGCAGTTGGTAAAAATATAGCCTTTGTTGGACTTATTGTGCCACAAATAGTTAGAAAAATCCTAGGAGAAGATTATAGAAGAAATATTCCTTGTTCCTTTTTACTTGGTGCAGTTTTATTAACTTATGCAGATATTGCAGCAAGAATGCTATTTAATCCATATGAAACACCAATTGGAGTATTTACAGCCCTAATTGGAATTCCATTTTTCATAGCAGTTGCAAGAAGGGAGAGGGGATAATGAAAAAAAAGAAATTCAAAGTAGCATTAATAATTTTATTAGTTTTATTAGTTATCTCTTTTGCAGTTACATTATGCTGGGGAACATATAAGGTATCAGTGGCAGATGTTATAAAAACTCTTCTTGGAAATGGAAGTAGACTTCAAAATACAGCAATATTAAGTATTAGACTTCCAAGATTATTAGTTGGTACCTTTGTGGCAATTGCATTATCAACTGCAGGAGCAATACTTCAAACAATAACTAAAAATGATTTAGCAGATACAGGAATAATAGGTATAAATGCAGGAGCAGCAGTGGCAGCAGTAATATTTATAACCTATCAAACAGGAAATTATTATTCAGAACTTGGACAGTTTTCTATATTTGTACTACCTTTAATGGCAATTATAGGTGCAGCAGTTTCTTCATTTATAATATATATTCTATCAAGCAGAAATGGAATAAAGCTAAAAAGGCTATTACTAATAGGTATAGGATTAAATGCTGGACTAAATGCTTTTATTACCTTTATGACTTTTAGAGGCGGAGTTGGAGATTACAATAGAGTTTTAGTTTGGACATCAGGAAGCCTTTGGGGATCAGGATGGAGCTATGCAAAGGTAATAATTCCAATAGTAACTTTGATGTTTATATTAGTTTTATTAAATCACAAAAAATTAGATGTATTAAACCTATCAGATGAGCTAGCTATTTCACTAGGTTTAAATATAGAAAGAGAAAGACAAAAGTTTTTAGGCCTTGCAGTTATTTTAGCAGGAACAGCTACAGCTTTTGCAGGAAATATAGGATTCCTAGGACTTATTTCTCCTCATATAGCAAGGAAGTTAGTAGGTCCATACCATAAGAATTTTATTGTGATTTCAGCAATTATAAGTGTTATTATAGTACTTCTTGCAGATGCAGTTTCAAGAAATTTATTTTCACCAATTGAAATTCCTGTGGGAATAACAGTATCAATATTTGGAGTACCATATTTTATTTATTTAATGATGAAGGAGAA
>NZ_JABUTB010000015.1:149179-153147 GCF_021443865.1 Clostridium sp. | reverse complement strand
TATTATTTATTTTATTATTTATTTTATTATTTATACATATGGTCTTGGATCAATATGTTGCCCATTTATTCTTATTTCCCAATGTATATGAGGGCCTGTACTCATTCCTGTTGAACCAACTAAAGCAATAGTTTGTCCTCTATAAACAGTTTCTCCAACTCCTACAAGTAAAGAACTATTATGAGCATATAAAGTTTGAACTCCACCACCGTGATCTATTATTATTGTATTTCCGTATCCACTAATCCATCCTGAATAAACTACTACACCACTCTTAGATGCAGCAACTGGTGCACCATAAGGATCTGCTAAATCTATTCCAGTATGGAAACCAGATTGACCCGTAACAGGATTAATTCTAGGTCCATATGTATCAGTAACCACTCCATATCCTGGTCTTAAGAAGGTTTCTGTACTTGGATCTCCTGGAACACCATCACTTCCCCCATTTTCTGGTGCACTTGGAGGTGTGACTTGTCCACCGCCTGAATTACTTCCATTATTTATTTCTTCAAAAATATTATCTAACTCTTGTTGAAGTTCTGCATTATAAGAAACTAAATCTCCAATTTGACTTTCTAAATCATTTCCTTGATCTGTTAAAGAAGCTATCAAATTAGATTTTTCTGATTCCAAATTATTTAATTCATTCATCTTACTTTGATGATATTCTTCTTTAGCTAGGTATTCCTTTTGAGCTTCTTTTAATTCATCTTGTTTAGCTACTACTGCCTTCTTATTTTCTTCTATTTGTGCTAACTGATTGGATATTTCTTCCTTCTCTTTCTCAAGTTGCACTTGAATTTCTTTTGCTTCATTAATTAATTTCTTATCAAAATTTATTAATCTAAAAACATTCTGAATATTATTAAATAATGAAAGTATGTCTTCACTTTTTAAAAGTAAATATATGTAATTACTTGCTACATCAATTTTATAGTAATTTCTAAGCCTTTTTTCTATATTCCCCTTAATTTTTATAGCTTCCTGTTCTTTTTCTTCAATTATTTGTTCTCTACTTTCAATCTCAACTTCTGATTTATAAATTTCACTATTTATATTATCTATTTCAGTCTGAACTTCATTTATCTTAGTCTGATAAGAATTAACTTCTTGTCTAGCAGCTTCTAAATCTGCACTTTTTTCATTTATTTGATTTAATATACCATTAAGTTCATTATTTTGACTATTTATTTCACTATCAATCTCTTTTTTTTCATTTTCCAACTCATTAATTTGATTTTGATTTTGATTTATCTTATCTTGTAAAGAAGAACTTGTCTCCGCAAAAGCTAAAAAATTCGTTGAAAAAACCACAGTAACAGTTATTGTTAGTGCCTTTAAAATTTTACTCATAACTATACCTCCGTTAGTTAATCTATACTAAATTTTTGTACTTCATTAATAATCCAATTATTATTTTCATACTCAATATGTGTTAAAAACATTTCTTCAACATTATTCTTTAAAAAAGGTAATATTTTCTTTTTAACATTATAATTTAGATTAATAACTATGTTTCCCTTATAAGTTCCATTATCGTAATAAAACTCACTACTCTTTAGTTCAGTTTTTAAATCATTAAGTTCATAATTATTCTTTAAAAATAAACTTTCCCTTATTATGCTATCATAAATTTTACTTTTTGTGTCCTCTTTAGAATTAAGAATTAATGAAGAATCTGAACTATTTAATGCATCGAATACACTAGAATAAAAGGTATCAGTTGATTTACTAACATCATTTATAAGCTTCTCATTTACCATATTTATATCTATATTTATATTAGGTAAACTTGAAACCTGTACCTTATCACTATTTATAACTCCCCAAGGAAATTCTCTTTGTATTTGTATATTTATTTCTTTATTTAATGGAATAGGACCATATTTTTTTATATCCTTAACCTTTTTATTAATTTTTTCATCATTAATAAATACATCAGCATCTTCAAAGTTAGAAGTTAGACTAATATTTAAAGCTGGCATATTAAGAGCATATTCCATATTTTCTACTATATATAATTCCTTTTCTTCTTCAATAGCTCCATACAAAGTATTTAAATTTCCTTTAATTAAATATTTCCCGGGAATTAAATCCATTGTTAAATTTGTATTTGTAAGCTTTTTATCATTTATATATACTTCAGTATTATTAAAATTCTTATTAATTTTAATAACTACAGGGGATATTTCTATATGATAATTATCAAAAAACAATATTTTTCTATTTACTAAAGTAAAATATCCACTTTTTCCATAACTCTTTAAATCTTTTATTAGGTTACTTACTCTAAATTGATTTTCAAAATAGTATTCGGCTAATGGTTCAAAATCACTTTTTCTTATTTTTTTATTTTGAAATTTCACTTCTTTATAAATCTTACCTGGTCTATTTTCCTCTAATGCTATCTCTAAATTCTTTAATATTATATTTTTACTTGATTTATAGCTTCCAATGCCAAATCCAATTAGTGTAAAAAATAAAAGTACTCCTATTAAAAGTATCTTTCTATTAATTAAAAATTCTTTTAAATTTGAAATCTTCAAATCACTAATATCTTCTTTTAATAAATTGAAATATTCTCTTAGGTACTGACGTACTTCTTTTAAATTTCTCAATAAATTCCACCCTTTATTCTAAAATATCTATTATCCATTTTTTACAATTTAGACATTTATATATTCTAATAACAAACATATCAAGGATTCCCATTGGTTTTTCTTTACTTAATAATTCCACTTCTTCCTTAGTAAAGAAATCATCATCCTCATTTAAAAAGCCTTGAATTTCTACTATGTAGTTTTCATTTGTTGCCTCACAACAATCATTTTCTCCTACTACTTCTATTTTTTCATATTGAAGTTCTGGACTAAGTTCTTTAATAAGACTTATTATGTCTTCAAATTCTTCTATATTATCTAAGAATTCCTCCTTATAAAACACTAAATCCTTTATTTCAAATAATTTTTCCATATTACCACACCTTTGTTTTATTGTACTTTAATTTTATCTTTATTAATAACATTAATCAAGATAATATAATAGTCAAATTATAGAAATACTATGCTATAATTTAATATAAAAAAGGAGGTAAATAAATGATATTTGATAGTCATATGCACTCAAAATTCTCTACTGATAGCAATATGAATATAGAAGATGCTATTAAAGTAGGACATGAAAATAATATTGGGATAATTATTACTGACCATATGGATTTGGACTACCCTGTTAAAGATGAATTTAAATTTGATATTCCTAGCTACTTTTCTGAATATGAAAAATATCGTTCTGATAAAGTAAAACTTGGAATTGAAATAGGATTAACAGAAAATACTCTTTTAGACAATGAAATTATTCCTCAGAACTATGACTTTGATTTTGTTTTAGGATCCATCCATGCAGTAAGAGGCTTAGATATATACGAAGAATATATACATCAAGGATATAATAAGAAGGAATTTTTCACTTATTATTTTGAAGATATGCTAAAATGTGTTCAAATATATAATAATTTCGATTCATTATCCCATATAGATTACCCCTGCAGATATTGTTCCTTTGATAATAAGGAAATCCTAGTAAATGAATTTACAGATATACTTTCTGAAATTTTTACTACATTAATAAATAAAGGAAAAGTATTAGAATTAAACACTTCAAGACTTCATATTTCAGAGGCTAATAAAGCTTTAAGAGATATTTACAAGCTTTATATGGACTTAGGAGGAAAATATGTGACACTAGGTTCAGATGCTCATAGCCATTTAAATGTAAATAAAAACTTTGACCTAGCTTTAAAATTCATAGAAGACTTAGGACTTAAAGGGGTTTACTTTAATAAGAGAAAGATGGAGTTATTTTAATTTAAAAGGAGCTGTCGCAACAGCTCCTAAATAAAAAATATAGAATGTAAAATGTAGAATTATTGATGTAATTCCAAAGGAATTACTAAAAAGATATAT
>NZ_JABUTB010000015.1:125715-148690 GCF_021443865.1 Clostridium sp. | reverse complement strand
TAAAATGTAGAATTATTGATGTAATTCCAAAGGAATTACTAAAAAGATATATATTTTAGTTTATTTAATAAAAGTAAAATCCAATGAGCATTAATCATTGGCTTCATTTCTTTTATTTTTATAAAACAACATTACTCCCCCTAAAATAATAAGAATTATACCTATTATTGTAAAGTGTAATATATTCTTACCAGGTGATAGTACTCCACTTTTTTGAAAAAAATAAGCTAGCAAATTATTAGTCACATGAAAAATTATTGGGTAAATAATGTTTTTCTTTTTATAATAAATATATCCTGTAACTATAAATGCTGGAAATATAAATATGGAAGCTACTGAAAAATGTCCAATTGAAAAACATAAAGAACTCAATATAATTCCCCATTTATAATTTGAATACTTTTCAAATAAATTTAAGGCAATACCGCGATATAATACTTCCTCACAAATAGGGCCAATTAAACATGCCAAAGCTACATACATAATAGAACTATTTAATTTATTTATAACTTCTCCTGAAATATTTAATGCATTATTAGAATTCTCATAAAAGAAAGGAATATAAAACTGTATAGTATTAAATAAAAAGAAACCTACTGATAATATAATAGTAATTAATAAATAATCTAAATCATCTTTTTTTAAACTTATCTTCTTTTTATTAAAGCAAATATTATTATTCTATTTTGTGTATATCTAATTTCAATAAATGCACTCTTCACGAATAAATTAAAATTTACTGTATTAAACCATTTATAAGCTATCAAAATTTAATAATACTCATAATTCTCTATTCACTATAATTAAACTTATATAAAAAAGGTACCATTTCGTAACTCTGCTTACTAAATAGTACCTCTTTAAATTCCAAATAAAACTTCATTCTTTCATTAATATTTAAAATTCTAATTTTAAATAAAACCTTCATTTTTTAATTCTTTCATTTTTTTCATTACTTATTCTATTCTTTCATAACTCAGCTCGCCTGAGTTATCTCCTTAATTATGCATTATCAATTACGCATTGTGCATTATTTACGTGCATTGTTAATTATTTATAGTTTCTCTATTTCTTTTCTTTCTCCCTTTAAATTGTTTATTTTACTTCTTCTCTTAGTTAGTTCTTCTTCTACCTCTTCTAGGGATATACCTGACTCCACCATTAATACTAATAAATGATAAATTAAATCACCAATTTCTAATACTTTTTCTTCTTTACTATTATTTTTAGCACTAATAATAACTTCTGTAGCTTCTTCTCCAAACTTCTTTAGGATTTTATCTATTCCTTTATTAAATAAATAGCTTGTATAAGAATTTTCATCTCTATTATCTTTTCTATCCTTTATAACATCGTAAAGTTCTAATATAATACTGTTCATTTTCTCCTCCTTATAATAACTTATTAAAGAAACAACTTCTTTCACCTGTATGGCAAGCTACTCCCTTTTGATTAACTAAAATTAAAAAGGTATCTAAATCACAGTCTAAATATAGTTCTTTCACTTCTTGAAAGTTTCCAGAGGTAGCACCTTTATTCCAAAGCTCATTTCTACTTCTGCTATAAAACCAAGTAGTTTTATCTTCTAAGGTCTTTTTTAGACTTTCCTTTGACATATATGCAAGCATTAATACTTCCTTAGTTTTATAATCTTGAACAATGGCAGGAAGTAATCCATTTCCCTTATTAAAATCTATTAATTCAATATCAAAATCCATAATTATAACCTAACCTCTATATTATTTTTTCTAAGATATTCTTTAACTTCCCTTACTTTTAAATTACCATAATGAAATAAAGAAGCTGCTAGTGCTGCATCAGCCTGTCCTTCTATAAATACCTCTTTAAAATCCTCAATTTTCCCACAGCCACCAGAAGCAATTACTGGAATATCTACTATAGTGCTAACCCTCTTTGTAACCTCAATATCAAAGCCATTTTTCGTACCATCAGCATCCATTGAAGTTAATAATATTTCTCCTGCCCCTAATTTATAGGCTTCCTCTATCCATTTAAATAAATCTATTCCTGTATCCACTCTTCCACCATTTATGTAAACTGTCCAATTATCTTTATCTTTTTTCTTTGCATCAACAGCTAAAACCATACATTGGTTTCCAAAGTAGTAAGCTCCCTCTTCAATTAATTTAGGATTTCTAATAGCTGCAGAATTTAAACTTATTTTATCTGCTCCAGCCCTTAATATTTCACTAATTTCTTCAATAGTACTTATACCACCGCCTACAGTAAAAGGAATAAATATTTTTTCTGATACCCTTTCAACCACATCTATTATTGTCTTTCTTTTTTCATGAGTTGCAGTTATATCTAAAAATACTAATTCATCAGCTCCTTGCTTATAGTATTCCTCTGCTAAATCTACTGGATCACCAACTTCCTTTAGCCCTACAAAATTAATTCCCTTAACTACCCTTCCATCTTTAACATCAAGACAAGGAATAATTCTTTTAGTATGCATTTAATCACCTACTTACATAGATTTATAGCTTCTTTTAAATCTATAGTTTTTGAATAAATAGCTTTACCAACTATACATCCATAAACATCTAGAGCTTTTAAAGCTATAATATCATTAATATCTTTAACTCCCCCAGAAGCTGTTACATCAATTTTAGTAGCTTTACTTACATCCTTTATTATGCCTACATTACTTCCTGCTAAAGTGCCATCTTTACTTATATCCGTAACAATAATATTTTTTACACCTATTGCTTCCATATCCTTTATTAAGTCCATATAATGAACATCACTTTTATCTATCCAACCTTTTGTGCAAATATAGCCATCTTTAAAGTCTACAGCCACAGCAATTTTATCTCCAAAGTCTTTTACTACTTTTTCTAATAAATCTCTATTTTCTATAGCAACAGTACCAAGTATAACCCTTGCTACTCCCCCCTCTATTAAAGCTTTAATATCATCATAATTTCTTATTCCTCCACCAACTTCAATATCTATATTTAAAGTTTTCACTACTTCTAATATGATTTCTTTATTAACTAATCTTCCAACTTTAGCTCCATCTAAGTCCACTAAGTGAATTAAATCCGCACCGCTATTTACAAAATATTTTGCTAAGTCTAATACATCTTCTCCTATATAATCTGTTTTATTATAATCACCTTGAAATAATCTAACTGCTTTTCCATTAATAATATCAATAGCTGGAATTACCTTCACTTTATCATCTCCCCAAATTTTTTTAATAAATTAAGCCCTACTTCTCCACTTTTTTCTGGATGAAATTGCATTCCTATTATATTATCTCTTTTAACTATCCCTGGAATCTTAACTCCACCATAATCAGAATAGGCAATAAGATTTTCTTCATTATAATCACATGCCATAAAACTATGCACATAGTACAGGAAATTATCCCCATATATTCCACTAATAACATCATCATTGTTGTTAATAAATATTTTATTCCATCCCATATGTGGAATTTTCACCTTTTCCTTTGGCTTAATTTTTCTTATATTACCTTTAATAAGTCCTAATCCCCTACATCTTTCTCCTTCAAAACCTTCTTCAAATAATATTTGCATTCCTAAGCATATTCCAAGAATTATTTTCCCATCCTTAGCTAAATCCCTTATAAATATATCTAAATTATCATTTTTCAGATTATCCATAGCTTGCTTAAAGGCACCAACTCCTGGTAATATAATTGCCTTTGAAGCTTTTATTACTTCTTTATTCTTAGTAATAATTGATGGAATACCTAAAAAATCTAAAGCATTTTTTACACTTTTTAAATTTCCCATTCCATAATCAATAATAGCAATCATAACATCACATCCTTGCTAAATATTTAATGAGCCCTTTGTAGACATTACAATTTCTCTATCTTCATTATAAGAAATTGCCTCTTTTAAAGCCCTTCCGTAAGCCTTAAACATAGATTCTATTTTGTGATGATCATTTTCTCCATATAAAATCCTAAGGTGTAATGTAGCTTTAGAATTCATAGCCACAGCTCTGAAAAATTCCTTAGTCATTTCTGTTGAAAAACTACCTATTTGTTCTCTTTTAAAATCACCCTCAAAATGTAAAAAGCTGCGACCACTTAAATCTAATATTGCCTGACATAAGGCTTCATCCATAGGCAGAAAAGAATTTCCATATCTATTTATTCCTTTTTTTTCACCTAAAGCTTCCTCTATTGCCTTTCCTAAAGAAATTCCTATATCTTCAACTAAATGATGATCACAAACCTCAATATCTCCTTCTGCTACTAAATCTATATTTATAGAACTATGAAAAGAAAACAATGTAAGCATATGATTTAAAAAGCCTATAGGTGTTTTTATATTGCTTGTCCCATCACCGTCTAGGTTTATTTTTAAGGAAATATTAGTTTCTTTTGTTATTCTATTTATACTAGCTATTCTATCCATAGAAACCTCCTTATAATAAAATCTTTTTTATTGCTTCTAAAAGCTTTGAATTTTCTTCTTCTAAGCCAATAGTTATTCTAAAGCTATCATCTTGAAAATATCTTATATTTATATCTTCCTTTTCTAAAATTTCAATTAGCTTATCTTTAATTGTAGTTTTGCCATATATAAAATTCCCTTTAGAAGGGTAAAACTTAATTTTACATTCCTTATATTTATTAAAAATTTCCTCTTCTATTTCTTTTAATGCCTTATATAAACTTTCTCTTTCAGAAATAATAATTTCTAAATTATATAGTAATTCCTTACTGTTCTTTAAATAACTTATTGCTACTTCTTGAGATAAAGAATTAATATTGTAAGGAGTTTTATACTTTAAAAGTTCTTCTATAAGCCCTTCATTTCCTATTAAAAATCCGATTCTTAAAGCGGCTAATCCCCATGCCTTTGATAAAGTTCTTGTTACAAGTAAATTCTTATATTCATTTATAAGTGAAATAACAGATTCTCCATAAAATTCATAATAAGCTTCATCTACTAAAATAATCTTATCCTTAAAGGTATCAAGGATTTTTCTTATATCCTTAATAGTGAATCCATAACCTGTTGGATTATTAGGATTAGAAAATAATATAAGCTTAACATCATCTACTAGTGCTAAATTTATAAAATCATCTACATTAAAGCCCTTATCTAAATCAAGATTGTACTTAATAACTTCCCCCTGATTTATATTTGTATAAAAGTCATACATTCCAAAATCTGTACTTAGGGTTAGTATCTTATCTCCTTTAGATATAACTTTACTTATAACTAAGTTCAGCATTTCATCTGAACCATTACCTGCAATTATATTTTCTTTTTTAACTTCTACATATTTGCTATAAGCTTCTCTTAAAGCATCACTATTACTATCTGGATACCTATTTAACTCAATATTTTTTAAAATATATTGCAAGGCATTAAGCTTCTCCCCTTTTAATTCAACTGGACTTTCATTACTATTTAATCTTATTTTATTATTATTATTTTTTGAATAAACACCTATATCTTTAATCATCTTCTAACCTCACCTTTATAGAATTTCCATGAGCTGTTAGACCTTCCTTTTCAGCCAAAAGTATTATTTTATCTCCAGCCAGGCTTAATGCCTCTTTTGAATAATGTAGGTATGAGCTTTTCTTAATAAAGCTATCTACACCTAATGGTGATGAAAATCTTGCTGTACCATTAGTAGGCAAAACATGATTTGGTCCTGCATAATAATCTCCTAATGGTTCTGGAGAATAATATCCTAAAAATATTGATCCTGCATTCTTTACTAAGCCTAGATATTCCATTGGATTTTCTACCATTAACTCTAAGTGTTCTGGGGCAATTTCATTTGATATTTTTATGCCTTCATTAATATCTTTGCAGATAATACATAAACCATAGTTATTTAAAGATTCCTCTATTATTTCTCTTCTTGTTAATGTACTTATTTGTTTATTAACTTCTTTTAAGACCTCTTCATATTTTTTATAAGAAGTAGTTACTAAAATAGATGATGCCAACCTATCATGTTCAGCTTGAGACATTAAATCTGCTGCAATATATTTGCTACTTGCATTTTCATCTGCCACTATTAGTATTTCGCTAGGTCCTGCAATCATATCTATATCTACATCACCAAAGACTAACTTTTTAGCTGTGGCTACATATATATTTCCTGGTCCAACTATCTTATCTACATTTTTTATACTTTCTGTTCCATAGGCTAAAGCTGCTATTCCCTGTGCTCCACCAACTTTATAAATTTCATCAACACCTGATAATTTTGCAGCAACTAATATATAAGGATTTATCTTTCCTTCTAAATTAGGTGGGGTAATCATTGCAATTTCTTTCACTCCTGCTACCTTTGCAGGTATTATATTCATTAAAACTGATGATGGATAAGCTGCTGTTCCGCCTGGTACATAAACTCCTATTCTCTCTAAAGGTAATATTATCTGCCCCATAAATATTCCTAATTCCTTATTAATTGAATAGCCATCTCTAACTTGTTTTTTATGATATTCTTCAATATTTCTAATAGAAGCATTAATAGCAGTGATAAATTCCTCTTGAACTTCATTAAAAGCCTCTTCTATTTCATTTTTAGAAACCTTAAGTTCTTTTATATCAACCTTGTCATATAGTTTTGTATAATATTTTAGAGACTTATCCCTACCTTTTTTTACTTCTTTTAAAATGTTATTAACGATATTTAAAACATCGCTCTCTTCTTCTCTACCTTTTATTTTTTCTAAAATATCTTCTTTTCTATCCTTTGATAAATCAAATACCTTCAACATAGCCCTTCCCCTTTATTTATTGCTTAGTACTTCTTTTACACTTTCTAAAATAAAGTCAATTTCCTTTTTCTTAAGCTTAAAGCTAGCTTTATTTACTATTAATCTAGCACTAATATCTTTTATTTCTCTTAGTACTACTAGACCATTTTCCTTTAATGTAGTTCCAGTCTCCATAATATCTACAATCCCATCACATAGCTTAAGAATTGGTGCTAGTTCTACTGAACCTTCTATTTTAACAATTTCTACATCTATGTTATTTTCTTTAAAATAATCTTTAGCTACCTTAGGATACTTTGTTCCAATTTTTATATGCCCCTTCATTTTAAACAAGTCTTTGTCAGGTAGAGCTGCAACTATAAATTTGCATTTACCTACTCCTAAATCCATAAGCTCATAACAATTATTATTTTTTTCTAGCAATGAATCTAGTCCTACTATTCCAACATCTGCTACTCCATGTTCCACATAGGTTATACAATCATTGGATTTCACTAAAAAATAATTAATATCATATTTAGTATCTTCAAAAACTAATTTACGCCCCTTATCTTTTAAATTATCAACACCAAATCCTGCAGCTTCGAATATATTAATAGCTTCCTTTTCCAATCTACCTTTTGTTAGTGCAATACTAATCCCCATAACATTCCTCCCTTAAAAGTTTTATTCCCTTTTCTTCATTTGAAGGGATTAATTCAACTACAAAGCCTTCATTTCTAAGTCTAATACTTTCTTTAATAGCTTCTATTTCTTTATCTTTACTAAAGAGAATTTTAAACTTAATTTTTTTATCAAAATTCATTGTTAATATATTGGCTAGTTCATCTACATTAATAGAAAAACCTATAGCATTAAAACCCTTTTTAGCTGATTTTATTAAGTTATCATATCTTCCACCACTTAAAACAACACTACCAGATCCCTTAATAAAGCCCCTAAAAATTATTCCGGTGTAGTAATTTACCCTTGCTGTTATACCTAAATCAAAGGTTATATATTCTTTGTAGCCTAAAGCTTCTAATCTATAAGCTAAGTTTTCTAAAGTTTTTATACTTTCTAGCATATTGTTATTAAAGGATATTTCCTTATAATCATTAAGAACTTCTATTCCTTCACCGAATATTAATGGTAATTTATAAAAGGTGTCTTTTATTTTATCCTCTAAATTTAATCCTTCTAAAAATACTTTTAGTTCTTGGAGCTTTTTATTTTCAATTAATTCTGATAACAAAATCTTTTCTTCATTAGATATGTCTAAATCTTCTATAGCAGCTTTAAAAAAGTTAGCTTCCCCAATTTCTATCTTAAAATTATTAGCTCCTACTTTTTTCAATGCTTCAATGGCAATTATTAATACTTCTAAATCTGAAAAGTTTTTTTCCTTTGTAATTAGCTCAATACCGCATTCAGTATATTCATTTCTTTTTCCACTAAAGTCTTCAAAAACTCTAAATATATTTGAAGTATATCTTAACTTTATACTTTCATTTATATCCTTAAACCTTGTAGAAACTAATCTTACTATTGGAATTGTCATATCAGGTCTCAATGCTAATATTCTTCCCTTTGAATCAAAAAACTTATAAATTTTTTCTTCTCTTAATCCTGAATACTCATATCTAAAGCTGTCATAAAATTCTATACTTGGTGTAATGACCTCTTTATATCCCCAAGAAATAAAAATACTATTAATTGTATTTATAATCTTATTTCTTTTAATACAATCCTCATTAGTTAAATCTCTTGTACCATCAGGAATAACATTTTTATTCATAGCTCCTCCTTTATCACTTTATCACTTTAAAGTATTACAACTATA
Source organism: Clostridium sp. (assembly GCF_021443865.1). Lineage (GTDB taxonomy): Bacteria > Bacillota > Clostridia > Clostridiales > Clostridiaceae > Clostridium. The sequence goes on along the minus strand of NZ_JABUTB010000015.1, from coordinate 140,108 downwards.
ATACACCTTGATTTTTTACCTGTCAATTATTATCAGAAAATTTAGCAAATTAATAATTGCATATGAAAAAAAGAGCTGTCATAACAGCTCCTTACTCAATTTCATTTAATCTATTTATTTCTTTTTCAGTTAATCTATATATAGTCCATTCATCCATAGGTGTAGCCCCTAAAGATTTGTAAAATTTAATTGATGGCTCATTCCAATTAAGGCATGACCACTCCATTCTTTTACATCCTTCTTCCTTGGCCTTTTTAACAAGGAATTTAAAAACTTCCTTTCCTATACCTTTTCCTCTAACTTCTTTTTTAATAAAAATATCTTCTAAGTATAATCCACTTTTGCCAATAAAAGTTGAGAAATTATAAAAATATAAAGCATACCCTACAGCTTTGCCATCTTGCTCTATAATTACTGCTTCAGCTCTTTTATTCTTAAATATAGATTCTCTTAGGCTTTCTTCAGTAGCCACTACTTGATCTGACATTTTTTCATACTCTGCAATTTCTTTAATTAGAGATAATATAAAGCTACAATCCTCTTCATTTGTTTCTCTAATCCTTAAATTTTCTATATTTGTATCATAATATTTCATAAACAACCTCTCTTAATTACTAGAAACACATATTTTAAGCTATATTTCTAACCATTGCTAAATCACATCTTTTACATACTTCTTCCTTTAGCTCTTCGAATCCATATTTTTTATATAATTTTGTTGCTTTATATAAAAGAGAATTGGTTTGCAAAGTTATTCTTTTGTAACCTAATGTTCTTGCAATTTTAAAGGAATTTTCTATCATTATATTTCCAAGCCCCATACCTTGAAATTCCTTCTTCAGATACATTTTCCTAAGTTCACATGTTTCTGTATCTATTCTGTAGATTCCATAGCTTCCTATTATATTACCATTAAATTCTATAACTTCGAAATCCCCATGATTCTCCATATAGTATTTAGGTATATTAGTAACATCTAAGTCTTCTCCTGCTGGATTCAATTCTAATCCATAAGGTTCTAAAACTTCCTTTATTAAATTTAAAACTCCTAATTCATCTCCGGCTCTTGCCTTTCTAATAATTAAACTCTTCATACTTAGCCCCCTTTAGTTTAATGCATAATGCATAATTATTTTGCATAATTTTAACATATTAACATTATTATAAAGGTTTTTTTAAATAAATTCATCATTATTAGGGATTTTTTTTATTAACTTTTTAAAAGTTATGAATGCTAACGTTATTGCAATTATAAATGTTATGAATTCTATTATATAAACATTGCTTATAACACCTGCTTGGTAAAGTGCTGCTGGAAAGTTTATAAATGCGTGAATTACTATTGCTAAAATAAAGTAAATATACTTTCTTTCTTTTACAGCATAAAAAACTATTATAGATAAAGAAACATGAATAATTATAGCTATTAGTCTTTCTATTCCTGGGATTAGCCATAAAATTGAACTACTATTTACAAAATGCTCATAGGTTGTACTAATTACTTCCTCTGAAACTAAAGCCTTCTCCATTGTTGATTGAAAACCACCATTATTAATAAGAAGGGAGTAAGCAATAGCATTTAAGCTACTAACTCCTCCAATTAATATAGCTTCTATTCCTCCATGTCCAACTCCATATGTCACTGCTGTTATATCATTTCTATCTTTTATTAAATACTTAAAGGATATTAATCTTGCTGTTTCCTCAAAAATCCCTGCCATTAATCCACCATAAACCATATATGCCACTGGATTACCTAGTAAAAACGCCGAAGTATTTACATTAATGTTTAAAAAGTAATTGTGGATAGGAGCTTCTAAAATTTGAACAGCAATAAAGAAAGCTAACATCCCTATAAAGAAAACTTTTAAGCTTACTTTATGCTTAACCTTTAAATAGATAATTCCCCCAATAGGTAATCCTAAAGATAAAATTAAACTAATTCCCATAAAAATAATTGATAAATTATTGACCATAATAAAACCCTCCTTTTCTCATAAAAGTTATTAAATAAATGCCATAAAAATACTAAATAATATAAGTAAAAGTAATAATATTAAAGAAAATTTATTAGCAAAATTAATTGTATATCCAAGTCCTACCCTTTTTTCAATGATAAAAGCTGGGTCCTTTTTGTTATAATAAAACATTCCAAGTATCCATTTACTATCATCATCATTGTAAACTTCTTCTTGGTTATCATTTTTCTTGTTATCTCTTTCCTTTATTCCCATTGTAATAAATACTAATAAGAAAATAACCATACTAATTGATATAAATGAATTTATATGTGAAATTAACTTTTCAGAATAAAAATCATAAATAATCCCAAATTGAATTACTGAATAAAGAATAAGAATCTCTAACTCATTTATTAAAAAAAATAATGATATTAATCTTCTTATTTTTTTCTTATATGTAATTGTACTTTCAATATTTGTACTATTTAAATCTACTCTTGATCTTAAGCTTATCTTTGCTAAAAAATACATAAATAAGCACATTATTATTCCTATTAAAGGAAACCTATATATATTAGAAAAGATTGAATCTATTAATTCATTTCTTCTTATATAAGTTAATAATATCATACTTATTGGTATAATAATTGGTATTAGAAACATCCACTCTTTTAATGGTTTATACCTTTCGTCTTTCTTTGGCTTTCTTAAGGTGGTATCTACTATTACGACATTATTGCCCTTATAATTCCAATTATTATTTTCTTTAATTTTTTTAAGTTTTATATTGTGTACAGAATAAATTATCCCATGTATTATTATAGATAGGATGGTAGTAACCCCTAATATTATAGATACTATATCTTCACTACTATTTCTATTTATAAATAAAACTATATTAAAAAGAACTATAAGTATCAAAAAGGATACTAAAACAGTTCTTTTATATTCCTTTTCTAAATCTTTAAGTTCTTTCATTTCTATAAATCTTTTAGGAATACGAACTCCAAAATATATCCCATTATTAGAAAAACTATTTAAATAATATGATAATACCCCTAGAGATATAATTGTAATATTAAAACCTATAATATATTCTATATTATTCATAAGAACACCTCCTACAATTTATACTCCCATTACTATTAAATATATAAATGATACTATAACTAAAATAAGAGGTAATATCATTATTATCAATCCAATTGGATTCCCTAAATTAACATCCCAACCAATACCTACTCTTTTCTCTATAAAGATGCTTGGATCTTTTTTGTTATAATAAAAATTACCTAAGAGCCAATTCTTATCATCGTCTCTATATATTTCTTTATCTTCTTTTTTAATTTTTATATTTTTTCCACCTTGTCCTATTTTATAACTAATTACTGAAAATATAATTGTAGTTAAGAAAATTACAGGTAAGAAAATTATATTTATAAATTTTACATTCCATGAAAAAATGGTGCTGAATTGAATAAAGGTAAACATAATTGAAATTTCTAAAGTTAATATAAATAATAAAATAGAATTAATTCTTTTAAAGGTTTTTCTTTGTTCCTTTATTTCCTCTAAAGTTCCACTATTTATTTCAACCTTACCATTTATAGCAAATTTATTAACTAATGCTAAGAATATTATCATTCCTGTTTGAGTTAATACTGGTAATATAGCTAAATAGAAAAAGCCTATAAATCCTTCCTTATTTACAAAACTATCTGCTATTCCCTCTGCATTATAATGAATAGGAAAAGGATTTGGAACATTTTTGTATACTATAAGAGTTACTATAAATGTTATTAACGGGAATAATAATACCATCATAAAAGCCTTAGTTTTTATTACCACATTATCTTCTATGCTCTTTGGCTTTCTAATAGAAGTATCAACAAAGACTACATTTTTCCCAAGTTTATGCCATCCCTTTTCTTCTTTTAATTTCATTGTTTTCTTCCAATATATAATCACTGGAATATTACAAACTATTATTAGAAGAAAAGTTAGTAATACAAATGTAGATACTTTCCAATTAAAAAGAACTATTATATTAATTATAAGAATTAATGGTAAAATGAAAACCAAATAATTTCTCTTATATTCTTTCTCTAACTTTAATATATCTTCATCTTTTTCATATTCCTTTGGAACTCTAACTCCAAATATTATTCCGTTATTAGAAAATTTATTTACAAGAAAAGTTGAAAAAAACAAAATTAGACTTGTAATAATGGTACAACTTATAATTATTATCTTTTCCATAGCCCACACCTACTTTTCATCAAATTCTAAGAATACTTTTTCTATGTAATCCTTAATTTCATCTTTATTAATTCCTCTATTAAAGCATTGAGCCATATAATAATATAAGTTATCCTTTAAATCTTCTTCAAATCTTTCTCTAGATGAATTTAAATTTAAAGAAACTACTGCACCTTTTCTTCTATCAATTCTTATATAGCCTTCTTCTTTTAGTATATTATATGCCTTATTCACAGTATGCATGTTTACACCTATATCCTCTGCTAAAGCTCTTACAGATGGTAGTTCCTCTTCTATGTCAATCTCGCCTTTAGCTATCCCCTCAATAACTTGATTTTTTATCTGAATATAAATTGGAACTTCTGAATCGAAGTTTATTCTCAAAATCATTAAATCACCCCTTTTCTAATGCATAATTTATAATGCATAATGCATAATTGTGGAAATAATTCAGAATGAATTTATTCCTTTAATTCTTTCATTTTTTCATGCCAATTTTGCTTCGGCAAAGAGGCTTTTCATTATTTCATTTTACAAAACTCCGAAGGAGTTTTCACCTTAATTATGCATTACGCATTGTGCATTATTAATTATATTTCTATAGTTTGTTAAATAGTTTTACAGCAGTGGTATTTAAGATAATTACTGAAGCTGCTAATACTATTAATTCATAAATTAAAGTTCCTAATAATAATAAATTTATAGTTTGTATCTTAGCATAAATAAATGTTAAGACTGGGATTGCTACTATAACTGCTGAAATTAACATTTGGATAAGTACACTTGCACCTTGTTTAACTACAGCTGTTTCTGAAACCCAATTAAATTTAGGAAATAATAAATTTATTATAACTCCTAATATTGGAACAATTAAAGAAAATATACCTGATATAACTATAAGCCAAATAAATTGAATAGCTGATAGCTTTAATGAAAAGGCAAAAATTATATCTGCAATTAATAAAGCTGGTAGAATTAAAATTAAATTTAAGGCTATTTTAGCTTTAAATATTACTATTGGCTTTATTGGACTTGATTTTAATATCCATAAATTTTTTCCTTCTAATGATATTGATGAGTTTGTTGTACAAGATAATACTAAAATACAACATACAACAACTATAACGAAAACTGGTATAATTTCTTTTACAATCTCTACTTCAAGAATAGTGGCAAGGACTTCATCCCCCATAAATATAGTAGCTATTGACATTCCAAGCAATAATATTGGACCAATAATTGTGTTAATTACATATATAGGTGAAGCAAAATATCTTTTTATTTCCTTTTTTATTAATGCTGTTAATTGTGTAGAGCCTTTCAACTCTTTCATTTTATAATTAGATTTTTTATAACTTTCTTGTAATCTTGAAGTTATACTCTTAAAGCTTTTACTAAATACTAATATGAATAAAGTAAATACTAATACTGACAATATAACAAATAATAAAATATCTATAAAGCTATTATTTGCTAAACCTCTTACCGCTAAAATTGCTGGAGGATATATTTTTAATATTCCTTCACTTATAGATTTACTATTAGCAATAAAGGAATTTATAAGTTCATTTGATTTAAAGGAACCTATTAATAATAAAAATACAACTGCCAAGGTTCCTAGAATAATCACTAAATTTTTATATCTCATTCTTGAGGATATATAGCTTATTCCAAAGGCTATTATTGAAGAAACTACTATAGGAATAAGTGGTAGTGTTAAATATACTAATATTAAATTTAAAAAGAATACTAGTGATACATTGCTATATTTAAAGTATATAATTGCAGATGGCAATAAAACAAATAGAGAAAAGAAATAATTAACTACAAGTAATTCTGTGATTTTTGATATTAAAATATCACTTTTCTTAATTGGTAAACTCATTAACAAATCATAATCTTTAAAAGAAAATAATACCCCTTGAGCTTTATATATTGATGTAAAAAGTATCATTGCTGAAGTTACTATAAATCCTACAACTAAAAGAATATCTAATAATCCAAATTGTTGTAATCCCTTAGCTAAAAGGCTAAAATATAATACTGACATAGCTAAAAGTGTAATCATAGTAAACCCAATTGTTGCAGCTAAGAGAATAGCTTTATTTCTTTCTACTTTTGATTTCTCTTTAGTAAATTTATTTATACCCATAGAGGATATAAAATTTATTTTTAAAAGACTTACTAATTTACTCATTATCTATCAACTCCATAAATATATCTTCTAATGAACTATTTCCCTTTACTTCATCCATCTTACCTTGTGAAACTATAACTCCATCCTTAATTATGGCTACTTTATCACAAATCTTTTCTGCAACTTCTAATACATGAGTTGAAAAGAATATTGATACTCCTTTACCACATAAGGACTTCATTTCTTCTTTTAATGTATGTGATGCCTTTGGATCTAACCCGACAAAAGGCTCATCTAGAATTAGTAGCTTTGGTTTATGAATTAAAGCTGAAATAATAGCTAACTTTTGCTTCATTCCATGAGAATATGAGGATATTAAATCACCTAAGAAATTTGTTATCTCAAATTTATCAGCATAATACTTGATTAAATTTTCTCTATCACTTTTTGAAACATTAAAAATATCTGAAATAAAATTTAAATATTGAATTCCAGTTAATGATTCATAAATATCTGGATTATCTGGTATATATGCTATATTGCTTTTACATTTCATAGGATCTTTCTTTATAGATACTCCATCAATTAATATATCACCTTCTTCAAACTCTAATATTCCAACTACAGATTTTATGGTTGTAGTTTTTCCTGCTCCGTTGTGACCAATGAAAGCAAATATCTCACCATCATTTACCTTAAGAGAAATATTATTTACAGCTTTTTTCCCATTTTTATATGCTTTTGAATAGTTTTTTATTTCTAACATACTAACACCTCTCATTATTATATCTGTTATATATAATATATAACAGATATAATAAAAATTCAATATTTTCTTAATATTTTCTACTTTACACCTTTCTTGTATATGGTAAAATTATAAGAGTCGGTATTCTTTGAAACCGAACTTTGCAAAAATTTATTTTTTGCCGAATTATATCCTTGTATAAGGAATAAGAACGGAGGAGTTAATATGTTAAACACTAGAGGGGTGGGGAAATCTCACGAAAACGTTAGGAAGATGGTAATAATAGCAATGTTATCCGGTATCTCTTTGTTTCTAGGATTAACAGGGCTTGGTTTTATACCTTTACCACTTTTTAAACTAACAATTTTACATTTACCAGTAATAATTGGAGCTATAATTGAAGGACCAATAGTTGGAGGCTCTATAGGTTTAATTTTTGGTTTATTCTCAATTTATCAAAATATAACAGCTCCAACACCAATGTCACCATTTTTTTATAACCCATTAGTATCTGTAGTTCCTAGAGTTCTAATTGGTGTTATATCTTATTATATTTTTAAACTTATAAAAAATAAGGTTAAAAATGTTAAAATATCAATTACTATTGCTGCAATTTGTGGCTCTTTAGTAAATACAATTGGTGTGCTTGGTACTATTTACTTAATTTACTTTAAAGATTATGCTCAAATCCTTATGGATAAGGGTACTATCTTATCAAATTCAGTAAGTGCAGTTTCAACCGCTCTGTTAACTGTAATAGCCACTAATGGACTTGCTGAAGCTATTTTGTCAGCTTTACTTGTAACTCCAATAGTAATAGCAATATTTAAAATGCAAAAGAAAAGTTTTTAAAAAATATTAACATAAGAATTAGATTTTATAGAGCTGTATCACTTAAATAAGTGTACAGCTCTTTTTAAATAAAAAAACTACTTAAATATTTTTTAATTAGAAATTATCCATTATTAGGATAGTTTGTACTATTTTTATGCTCAACAAGAATTCACTTCCTTTATTGTAATTAATTTTATAGTTTATAGAAATTATTATTACATAACATAATAGTACAAAGTCATTAAAAAGCTTTGTATTAACTTTTAAGGAGGAATTTATTATGGCAAGTAGTACAAAATTAGTTCCAGAAGCAAAACAAGGATTATCTAAATTCAGAAATGAAGTAGCTAATGAAATGGGAGTACCATTCTCAGACTACAATGGAGATCTTTCTTCTAAACAATGCGGTAGCGTTGGCGGAGAAATGGTTAAAAGAATGGTAGAACAATACGAATCAAAACTTAAATAAAAGTTAATAAAAAAAGCAGTAGTTATGATATTACATAGCTACTGCCTTTTATTTACTATCAATTTAATTCTTCTCACTTTTTTTATTTGCAGATAATATTATATAAAGTATTCCTATTGCTCCAATAGAACTTAATATAACCCAGAAAATTATATTAGATTGATCCCCAGTATTTACAGGTTTCTCTTGAACTATATCTGTTATAGACATAACATCTTCTTTTATAGGAGTAATTGTTTTGTAAATATTATGAAATTTTGCTTCATCTAACTTTTCTGATTCATTATCCTTATAAAGAACTGAAGTAGCTTCTAAGCCCTCACCATTTTCTTTATTAGTTACGTAAACTATAAGATTATAAATACTATTATCATAAGTGCAATCTGCATTCTTTCCTTCCTCTTGCCAAATTGTATAGTTATATACTCCTACATTTGAGAAAATAATTTCAGGGAAGGAAGTTGTCTCTTCACCAGCTAAAGTCATACTATAAACTTCATTTATAGTATCCTCCGGCATTGGATTCTTTATATTATCTGCTTTTAGATTAAATGTAAACTTCTCTGCTTCAGTAGGTAATGTACCCTCTAAAGAAACAGAAAGTTTTACTTTTGTTATTGGTAATTCTTCCGCCATAGCAGGCAGAGTTACTATCACAAAATACATTACTACCATAAGCAAAGTAATTATTACATTTTTTACATTTCTCCTCATCCTCACCATCCCTCCTATTCTGCTGACTTGTGTTCTTCCATCACAGCCAGAACAATGGTTCTTGCATTAGTAAATTCACTAGAGCAAGTAGTTAATGCTAAAATTTGCTTATCCTCATTATTTTTAGCCTCTTCAAAGGTATCTTTATGAATATAAATTGCATGTTTCTCTACATAATTATGTAAGCTATTTATATCAGCATTTCTTTGTACTCTTTCATATATCATATCTTCTGAAGCAGATTCTAGTAGATAAGCATATATTTTTAAATCATATCCTCTATCAGGTAAAATTAAAGTGCCTGTTTTATTCTCTTTAAAGAATTTTTCTTCCTTATATAAGTCAAGATCACCAAACATATTATGTTGAGCCATATGATGACCATATAACAAACTATATTTATCAGTAAAATGTTCATCACAACGAGAATCTTCATATATACTTCCAGCTAATGAAAAATCACCATAAACATCAGTATTAATATAAGTAAGATTAGTTTCACCATGAACCACTGGATAATCTATATGAGTTCCATCTAGTGTAATCCAAGCACAAACATCTTTATTTATTGCTAATAGCTTTTGGAAAGAAGCTAATCTATCCTTTGCACTATCAATTTCTGGTTTTAAATCTATCATATCATCTTGAACATTTTTTGCTTCTGCATAAATATGTTGATTATCCCAAAGAGCATAAACAGAGTAAATACCTGCAATAGAAAATAACATTACTACAATAAAAGTTATAAGGGCATTTGACACCCTGAGAAATAACCTAGAAAACCTCATTGTGCCACACTCCTTAATATTTCTTAAGATAAATAGGTATGAAGGACTTAATTGCCCTTCAAACCTATATAATATTAATAATTAATTTTTCAAATTATCTATTACTGTTTGCAGTGCGTCTCTTTACAAATAAAACTCCCATTCCAACTGCAACAACACCTAAGATAACAATGTAAGGTAGGTTGTCCACTATTACTCCTGTATCAACTTCTTTACCCTTATTATTTGTAATTGTAACTGTATCTTCAGCTGTATCTACTGTCTTATCATCATCAGAATAAGTGTATTCTGCTGCATCATATCCATCACCAGTATAATCTGATTCTGTTACTGTATAAGTAACTCCATATGGAATATTATTAATAGTAATTGTATCATCATGTTTTATTTCTAATTCATTATCACCTATTGATAATACTTTAGCTTCTGTATATTTACCACCAGTTGCAGTAATAGTACTCTTAACATCCTTACCTTCTGGAGCTGTTAATTTAACATTAACTTTAAAGTAACGATCTGTTTCACCCATATTACCAGTAACTTCTTTAGAAATTGCTAAGCTACCTGCAGAGTACTTATTAGTAATACCTTCTGTCTTACTTCCATTTTCAGTTTTATAGTGTAAAGCTGTTACTCTAACTTTTTCACCATTTTGTTCAATAACAGTAACCTTTAAGAAAAGTGAATTCCCATCATAAGTAACACCTGCAGTATTTTTAGGAGTTTCTTTTATCTCATAAGTAAATATTCCCACATGATTATAAGTTGGTAAATTTATAGTAGCTGTTTTTTTACATCCTACAAAAGTAACCTCATTTTCAGTAGTACTTTCTGAATTAGCATCACCTTTTCCAAAAGTAATTGAATAATTATTTGGAGTAATCATTGGCATAGTATCCTTTGTATATTGCGAATCAGTTACGCCAACCTTGGTGATTGTAAAATCAAAAGTTTCCGCTGGACTAACTCCATCATTTACTAATTCATAGATTTTAGCAATTGGTATACTTGGTTCATCTGTATATACCTGTGGTGTATCATCTGCAAAGGTAACAGTGCTCACTCCTAAAGCCATAATTAATGATAAAATAAAACTAAATAACTTTTTCATAATTTCTTCCTCCCCAATTTATATTTTATTATTTATCTTAATCCCTCTTATAATTAAAGATAAAACATACAATTTAATTAATAAATTTATAATCCTCTTCTTCTAAGGATTGTAATTATTTTACCTTTAATATCTTTAACAGATATTGATCCAAAGTCTCTACTATCTTCTGTTTGTGTACGATAGTCTCCTAATACAAATACACAATTCTCTGGAACCCTAAATGGATACTCTAAGTCTGTTTCTTCTTTAATATATGTAGGATACATAATTTCTCCATCTTGAACTGTTCCATTTACAGTTACCTTTCCATTATCATTTATGTTTACTACATCATTTTCCAAAGCAAGAATACGTCCAATATAAGTTGAGTCATTGTATTTGTATTCTATAACATCATTTTTCAAATACTTATTTTGCATTCTAAATCCAATTATTAAATCACCATCTTTTACAGCAGGAAACATTCCATTCCCAGTAACTTGTTTGATTAAAAAGAATTGAGAAAACACTATATATAAAATAATTATTAATAAGACTATCCTAATAATTAAACTACGATATCCAAGTTTGATATATAAATTATTTTTTCGATTTCTAATTGCTTCTTCTATGCTTGTCTCTATAATCCTGTTAGTCATTGCTATTTCCCCTCCATAGAGATAGCATTAATATTGGAATCACTAATTTCTCTATGCATAATACCATGTTCTTCAAGAAGGGCATCATATCTTTCTCTTTCAGCAACAAGAGCAATATTATACATATCATTTAATTCAGTAATCTTTTTCCACACATCTTCTTCACTTACTCCACCAAGAAGCTGTTTTTTAAACTTCACCTTTTTTATCCATTGAATAATATTCTGTTGCTGGAAATTAAGCACTTCAATATTTTTATTATAAGAAGCTTTGTCAATTACTTTTTCCATATGTGCCCCCCTTAAATGTCATTTATTTTTCTTTTCTTATTAATGAAGAATGCTCCTATACCAATTATTACAATTGCTAGAATTGAAATATAAGGTAAAGAATCTAACATAATGCCAGTATCTATAATTACATCTTTTTTATTAGTTACAGTTATTTCAATATTATTTCCATAATCTTTATTTAGATCAATACTACAACCACTAGCATTTATAATATCTTCATTATTTATTTTTATTGTAACGTTATATCCTTCTGGATCTATTTCTGATAATGCAAAAGTTCCATCATTAGGAAGATTAATATAGTATTCTCCATTATTTCCTAATACGAATTCATAATTTTTACTATACTCTGTATTTGTATTATTAATTCTATTAACTGTTGCATTAAATCCAAAGGTATCTTCAGGATCACTCATATTACCAGTTATTATTTTTTTTACAGTAACCTTATTAGCATTAATATCCACATCAGCTGTATCTGATTTTGGAAGAACAGATTTACTTTCCATAGTAGCTGTATTAACAATTTTTCCTGCTACTGCAGCATCATTTACCAAAGCAGTTATAGTATAAGTTTTGCTTGATGGGTTATCATTACTTCCTTTTGGTAAAGTAACACCTTCTTCTAATGTAACAGTTCCTTCACTAACGGATGGTGTAATAGCATTTCCATTTATCTTTGTTATAGTTAATCCTTGAGGAACATCGTCTATTACATTAATTCCTGAAAGTGCAATTTCACTTTTATTATAAATAGTTATTGTATATGTTATTTCATCTCCTATTGTTGCAGATGTAGGCCTTGCTGTTTTCTCTATATAATATTCAATATTAATTTTTATTCCTGCATTATTTATATCCCAAGCATGTCCATCTCCACCAGTCTTAGTATCAATAGTTAATGTAAATTGAAAATCATCACCAACAACACTATTAAAATCCCCCAGCTTTATTACGATGAAACCATACCCATTGTTATACTCAATGTTATCTCCTGGAACACTAATTATAATCTTAGATTCCTTAATTCTTTCTAAGAATTTAATATCAATTTCACTATCTCCATTTAAATAGATATGATCTATAGCTTGCATATTTCCACTTTTCAAAACTTGCATTAATAAATATGAATTTCCATCAGAATTTACAAAAACTCCAAGTGAATTATAGTGTCCATTTGTACTAATGAAGTTTGCTTCAAAGAAATTTTCTGCTGTATAACTTACTGTATTTACATTAGCATAGGCTTGAATTCCACTTTCTTTTACTTGAAGAATAGGAGAACTTTGCTTTGATGCTTCAGTATTAGTAATTAAATTGTTATTTTCATTCTTAATAACTTCATTTTCCTTAGTATTACTAACAGTATTAGAATTTAAGATTTCCTTAGTATTATTAACATCATCTGTACTAACATTCTGACTTTCATCAGTATTATTAATAATTAAATTCTCATTATTATCAGTATTTACTTTTTCAGTATTACCTGTCTTCTGATTAATACTATCAATTTCTATTTTCTCATCACTGAGCTTTTCAGTTTCAAGTTTTTCATCATTCAACTTTTCATCACTGAATTTCTCATCATTCGGCTTTTCAGTATCAAGTTTTTCAGAATCTAGCTTTTCATCATTAAGCTTTTCATTATTAAGCTTTTCATCACTGATATTTTCCACATTCAGATTTTTATCATCAATAATCTTAGAATCTAAATCCTCATTGCAGGTTATATTTTGATTTTCATCTTCACAAGTATCAGAAGTTAAAATTTCTTTATTGTCAGACTCTTCTTCTAAGTTTTCTACAGAAATTACCTCCTCTAGGCCCTCCGCTTTTGCAGCAATTACATTTATAGGTGATACTATGCAACTTAGAAGTAAGGATACTATAAGTGATACAGCTAGCCATCTTGTAGTATTTTTCTTTGGATTCATACCACGCCTAGTATTCATAAATTATACCTCCTTTCCTATGAATTCTCTCTGTATTTTTTTGAATATTCTGAATTATTTAAATGCAAATAAATCATATCACACACCATCATTGCTATTGTCAAATAAAAACTATGGTTATAATATGTATATTTTTTAATATACTTACAGAGATTTTATTGTGTTTTAAAATCAATGTATTGTAAGTAAATCTACTTTTTTCTTGTTAAATTGAATCACTTGCTTTATTGATTTCTATCACTATTTTTACTAAATTACAACACTTATGTATCCAATAGTCAATATACTAGCCCCTATTATTGTATACTTTTAATATAAATAATATATATTATTTATATATATTTGCTACTCATTTTGTGTTTATTTGTCATAAAAAACACAAAAAAGAAGTCCTTCAACTTGAAAGACTTCTTTTAAAATTCATTTTTTATGGAGCGAAAGACGGGACTCGAACCCGCAACATTCACCTTGGCAAGGTGACGCTCT
>NZ_JABUTB010000015.1:108210-125290 GCF_021443865.1 Clostridium sp. | reverse complement strand
GAACTCCTGGCCCACGCCTTAGAAGGGCGTTGCTCTATCCAGCTGAGCTAAACACGCATCTTTTCCACGAAAAATATAATACCCTATTTTGTCGCATTATGTCAACAGTTTTTTATATTTAAATTAAATTTTAATTTAAAATCAATGTCCTAATAATAATAAAATCTAATTATTCTTATTAAATACAAAACTAATAGCAAATTAATATGAAAAAGAAAGTTTCATATAATTATTTATATAAATTTTAATATTTATGCATTTTTATTTGGTAAATAATGTATAATATTAAAATACTACTATTACTAACTTTTATCAATAACACTTAAAATATTATGATAAGTCAGATATATATAATTTACCTTTCATCTAGAGTAAAATTTATAATTAAGAAGGAGAATTAATAATGGATAATTGCATTTTTTGTAAGATTGTTAGAGGAGAAGCTTCAAGTATGAAAGTCTTTGAAGATAAATATACGATTGCATTTATGGATCTAGCAAAAGATGCTGATGGTCATATTCTTGTAATTCCTAAAAAGCATTTTAAAAATATTTTGGATTGTGATAATGATACATTAAAATTCCTTATGAATACTGTAAAAAAAGTTTCTAATCACTTGGTTGAAAATTGCGGATACACTGGAGTTGATTTATTAAATGCAAATAATGAATCTGCTGGACAAACAATCCAACATTTTCATATTCACATTATTCCTAGAAAAGATGGGGATGGACTTGGTGGTTCCGGAGAATGGCCTAAATTTATCGGAGCAAAATATGAAATAGAATATATGCAAAAGAAACTTATTATTAAATAGATTATAGAATTGGAGTGAAAGAGATGGATAAATTTTTATGTGTAATGGCTGGTTTTAATGACCAAACAGAAAAAACTCTAAATATTTTACAAGATAAGTTATACTCTAAGGGATTTGTTGGAAATCAAACGAAAGATATTCCAACTCATATTACCATTGGAACTCTTGCATGTGAAAAGGAATCAGAACTAGTTGATTTTTTAAAAGAAATCACTCTCTCAACAAAACCAATTGAAGTTGAATTTCATCATATAGGTATTTTTTGGGGTGGTGAGGTTTTATTTGTTGCACCTGATATCAATGGCTATATGTTGGAACTTAAAGAACTATTTGGAAGTAGCAAAGGATGGACACCACATGTCACAATGTTGATTGATGATACAAATACAGTTCTTGAAGCAGAAAGAATATTACTATCAGAATTCAAGGAATTTATTGGGGAAATAGATAAGATTTATTTATATGAGTTTTTTCCCCCTAGATATATTGGATGCTACATTCTAAAGTGATTACAAATGAATAACTAGTAAATTAACATAAGAAAATCACATATGAAATCTAATATGATTTCACATGTGATTTTAATTTAACTTTTTACTTCTTACTTTTTACCTCTTACTTTTTACCTCTTACTTTTTACCTATTCACTATTAGTTATTCTCTACTTTATAACTAATTCTTCTCCTTCTGCTTCTACTACAACATGTGAGCCATATCCAATATCACCTTTTATAATTAATCTAGCTAATTTATTTTCTAATGTATTTTGAATATATCTCTTTAATGGTCTAGCACCGTATACTGGATCATAACCTTCTCTTGCCATAATTGTCTTAGCTGCATCAGTTACATCTATAGTTATATTTCTTTCCTTTAATCTTCCTGATATTTCTTCTAAGAAAATTTCTATTATCTTCTTAATACCACTTTCAGATAAAGGCTTAAACATAATTATATCGTCTACTCTATTTAAGAATTCAGGCTTAAATCTTAGTTTCATTTCATTCATAACTTCACTTCTAATTTCTGGATCTACACTATCTTCACTCTTATTTTCTAAAAGATAGCTACTACCTATATTAGAAGTCATAATTATAATAGTATTTTTAAAATCTATAGTTTTTCCTTTATTATCAGTTAATCTACCATCATCTAAGATTTGTAAGAAGATATTAAATACATCTTCATGAGCCTTTTCAATTTCATCAAAAAGTATTACACTATATGGATTTCTTCTTACCGCCTCTGTAAGTTGACCACCTTCATCATATCCAACATATCCTGGAGGAGCTCCCACTAGTCTAGAAACTGAATGTTTTTCCATATATTCAGACATATCAATTCTTATAATATTTTCTTCTGAATCAAATAAGTTTCTAGCTAATGTCTTAGCAAGTTCTGTCTTACCAACACCAGTTGGACCTAAAAATATAAATGAACCTATTGGTTTATTAGCATCCTTTAAGCCTGCTCTTGCTCTAAGAATAGCATTAGATACTGCAGTTATAGCTTCTTCTTGGCCAATAACTCTCTTTTCAATTTCACTTTCTAATCTTAGAAGCTTTTCTCTTTCTCCTTCTAAAAGATTAGTTACTGGAATTCCAGTCCACTTAGAAAGTACCTTAGATACCTCTTCTTCAGTTACCTCTTCTTTTAAAAGAGCTCCTTCGTAGTTTTCCTTTACTTCCACTTCTTTTTGTTTTATTTCTTCTTCTAAAGCTGGAATTACACTATATTGAATTTCTGCTGCCTTATTATAGTTATAATTTCTTTGAGCAGCTTCTAAATCTCCTCTTGCTTCATCTAGCTTAGTTTTTAAGTCCCTTAAATTTACTATTGCATCCTTTTCCTTTTCAAATTTTGCTGTCATAGCATCATTTTCTGCTTTAAGTTCTGCAATATCTTTATCTAAAGCCTCTAATTTCTTTTTAGAACCTTCATCCTTTTCCTTTGTAAGAGCTTCCTTTTCAATTTCCAATTGGAATAATTTCCTTCTAATGTTATCAAGTTCTGTTGGAAGAGAATCTATTTCAGTTCTTATCATAGCACCAGCTTCATCAATTAAATCTATTGCCTTATCTGGTAAAAATCTATCTTGAATATATCTATGTGATAATTTTGCTGCTGCCACTAAAGCTGAATCATGAATTCTTATTCCATGATGTATTTCAAATCTTTCCTTTAATCCTCTAAGAATTGATATAGTATCATCAACTGTTGGTTCATCTACTATTACAGGTTGGAATCTTCTTTCTAAAGCCTTGTCTTTTTCAATATACTGTCTATATTCATCAAAGGTTGTAGCACCTATACAGTGCAATTCTCCTCTTGCAAGTAAAGGCTTAATTAAGTTACCTGCATCCATAGCACCATCAGTTTTACCAGCACCAACTATTGTGTGAATTTCATCAATAAATAGAATTATTCTACCTTCACTGCTTTGAACTTCTTTTAATACAGCCTTTAATCTTTCTTCAAATTCACCTCTATATTTAGCACCAGCTATTAATGAACCCATATCTAAAGAGAATATAACTTTATTCTTTAACCCTTCTGGAACATCTCCTCTAATAATTCTTTCTGCTAATCCTTCTACTATAGCAGTTTTACCAACACCAGGTTCACCTATTAATACAGGATTATTTTTTGTTCTTCTTGATAAAATTCTAATAGTTCTTCTTATTTCTTCATCTCTACCTATTACAGGATCTAATTTATGCTTTTTAGCAAGGTCTGTTAAGTTAGTACCATACTTACCTAAAGCATCATAAGTTCCTTCTGGATCTTGAGTTTCTACTCTTTGATTACCTCTTACTTCCTTTAAAACATTCATAAATGTTTTTTTATTAATATTATATTTATCTAATATCCTCTTTACTTCACCATTTTTATCTACTTCAATTATTGCAAGCATTAAATGCTCAACACTAATATATGAATCTTCAAATTTCTTAGCTATATCTTCAGCTTTTACTAATACTTCTTCTATTTGCCTAGTAGCATAAACCCCAGATGAGTTAGCACCCTCGCCTAAAACCTTTGGCATATTTCCTAATGCTCTATTTAAATCATCATCTATTGACTTTACACTAACACCCATTTTAGTAAATATATTAGGTATTAGCCCATCCTCTTGTTCTACTAATGCTGTGAATAAATGTATTAGTTCTACTTGTTGGTGATTAAATTTGACTGCAATCATACTAGCATCATTTAGTGCTTGTTGAACCCTTAATGTCATTTTTTCAACGTTCATGTGCTTCACTCCTTTATATACTACTTTATATATATATTTTAATCTACATTTAAATAATAATACAAAAGTCAAAGAAAGTCAAAGTATATTTTATAATTTTAATCCTTTTCTATTTTTCAAATAATAGGATATAATTATATTATTATAACAAAATGAGGTGATTTTTATAAGAAGAGAATATATAGTTTACCCAGCAGACTCTCCTATAAAAATAACATATGCTAACATAAGGGAATATCCAATACATTGGCATAATTCTATTGAAATACTTTATGTTTTAAGAGGAAGCATAAATGTTAATGTAGATACAGATTCCTTTGAAGTATTAGAAAAAGAAATGGAGATTATAAACGTTGACGAAGCACATAGAATTTATAGTGATGAAGATAATAGAGTCTTAATGTTTCATATAGATCCTTCCTTCTTTGAAAAGTATTATAAGGATATAAATAATATTTTCTTTTACACTAACTCCACTGATGATGGTGCTCAAGAAGGAGAAGAATATGATTTACTTAGAAATTTTCTAGCTAAACTTTTATGTGAGTCAGTACAAAAGTTAGATGATTTTGATAAGGAAGTAGAGTCATTATTAATAGATTTGCTTTATCATCTTATAAATAATTTTCATTACTTAACTTATGAAAGAGAAGAATTAAAATCTAATACTGAACAATTAGCAAGATATCATAGAATTTCTAAGTATATATTTAATAATTATGATAGTAATATTACACTACAAGAAATTGCTAAGAAAGAATTTTTAAGCCCTCATTATTTATCTCATGAAATAAAAAATGCAACTGGGAATAGCTTTACTGATTTAGTTAATCAGACTAGAGTTGAAGAATCTGTTAAATTATTATTAGATAGTGACTTAAGTATTTCTGACATTTCAGATGAAGTTGGTTTCTCCCATGTTAGATATTTAAATAAAAATTTTAAAAACTACTATGGATGTACTCCACTTCAATATAGGAAAAAAAATAAATTAACGGAAGAAGAATATGAGAGCAGTAAAATAATCGAAATTTTAAATCTTGAGGATGCCTTAGAATATCTATCATCAGAATTAGATGATTACGAAAGATTTAATTATGAAAATAAACTATGGAAAGTCCATATAAATATGGATGAGAGTCAAGGGGAACTTAACAAGAATTTTAGAGAAATAATAAATTTAGATGATGCCTTTGATTTACTTCTAGAGGATAATAAAGATATACTAGAGGAAATTCAAGAAGAGCTTCACTTTAAATATGTTAGATTAGAAAATATGTTTAATAATGATATGGGGGTTTTCCCTAAAGCTGACTTCTATAACTGGAATAAAGCTAAAAGCATTATTGAATTTTTGGATTATATTGATTTAAAACCTCTTATTTTAATAGATAATCCTAATTTTTCACTAGAAAAATATAAACATATCCTAAATAGCTTTTTTGAGTATTTTTCAGAAATAGATTATATTGATATAACTGAATTTAAATTTCAATGTACTCCTATTATAAATAGAAGCTTAAAGATGTCATTATTAGAATTTATATCTAATGAATATAATATAGAGGTTATAGAAGAAGATTTTATTTGTGATAAAAGCTTAAATAAAATTTATGATACAGCATTTATGTTACCATTTATTATCCATAACACAATATTTAATAAAAATTCATTAAGCTTTTTAAGAGCTTTTGATGTTTTAGAAAAGGAAATAAGCTTAACAAATGAGGTATTTATAGGTGCTCCTGGTTTAGTAAATGATATGGGAATAAGAAAGCCATCTTATTATGCCTACTACTTATTAAGTAAATTAGGTGATGAGATTGTAACTATAGACAATGGATTAATAGTTACTAAAAAGGATGATGAGTATTGTATTCTATTGTATTCTTATACTGATGAACTTGAAGAATTACAAAGCTTCGAAAATATCTTTACTAAACGTGGTAAGAGAAAGATTTATAAAAAGAAAACATCTTTAAATATTGAAAACATAAAAAAATCTTCTAGAATAATAACTTACGAAATAAGTGAAAGAATTGGTTCTTCTTATAACTACTGGTTATCCATGGGGTCCCCAGATAGATTAAAGAAGGAAGAAAAAGAGATATTACACAAAGCTTCCTTCCCTAAAATAGAATTTAGTTATTCTAAGAAAAATACAATTTTAAATATTATTACTGAATTAAAGGGATATGATGCTAAGCTTATAGTAATTAAAAACATTAAGTAGGTAAATATTATAATCAAAAGTACAAAGACACAACTTTTTAGTGTTTCTTTGTACTTTTTTATATCTTGGAAATTTTGTAAATAACTTAAATGTACTTAAAACTAAACATTTAAGTCAATGCATTCTAATGGGTTTGCAAGTATAATTTAAACATAAGTGATTAAATTAAAAGATTAGAAAGGGTTGATTTTAATGAGAGGATTATTTTTCGTACCAAGCGTATTCTCAAAATATTCATTAGCTAATATAATATCATCATTTTTCCATCCAAATAAAAAGTAATTATAGTTTTTAAAAACATTAAAATATTTATGAGTATAAAGTAGAATACTTTTAAAATTGAAAGCTCATAAAGAAGTTAACAAAATTTTTAACTTCTTTATGAGCTTTTATTTTTATAACCAATATATATTATTTCTCTAGTTTCATAGCTAATGTAAAGTATTTCAAGGAATCTTTTACATCCCCTAACTTATAATACATTTCACCCATATCAAGATATCTTTCATGTCTTTTTTCTTTGTTAGCAAATTTAAACAACGAATCTAGCGAAAGGTTCATATACATTTCAGCTTGAATATATAGTTCTTTCTTTTGAAGTATCATACCCTTTAAATAATATGCTTCTTCAATTAGTACTATATCATTAGTATCAATTGCAGAATTTAAGGCTCTATCTGTAATTTCATAGGCAATATCATATTCTTTATTTTCATAAAGAGTTTTAACACATTTATTTAAGAATTTAACATATTTCTTTTCATCAATTGTTGGAAATAAATCTATTCCTTCCATAATTTCTTCAATTGCCTTTTCCCTGTTGTTTACATAAAAATAGCTTTCTCCAGTTTTACCTTTAGCACTTGCTAATACTGCTAATTTTTCTTTCTTATATTTATAAGCTAAATTTATATATTCTTCATATCCACCCTTATCTAATCTTATACAAACAATTGCAAAGCTATGATAAATATCACCCTTATCTAGGTCTTTCTCTATATTATCTATATATTTTAAAGCTTCCTTAAAAATATCATAAGCTTCCTCTAATCGGCCTAGCTTTTCAAAAGATTTTCCTTCTCTATAGCAAATATAGGCATAATCTGCTTTATTAAAATTTTTTTTACTTTTAATTATTGATCTTGCTCTACTAAAGTAATTTATAGCTTCATTATAATCTTCTATACTATAAAAGAAGGTTGCCATATCTACATAATAAGTAATAGTGTTTTCGGGAGTATTGTTCTTTTGATATAAATCATAATATTGTGATATCATTAATTGTATATTTTCAACCTTATTTTTACTAACATAATAACTAAATAATTTATGAATTAATTCAAAGGCTAAATCATTATAGGCATAATCTAAAGCATAATTCAAATTATGATTTATAACATTATCCATTTCTTCATCTGGAACTAATCCCCTATTGATTAGTTTTAAATTGCTTGTTATTTGCTCTTCTACATCTCTTACCAAGTAATCATAATCAAGTCCAAGCTTTTCTGATATATATTCTAGAATATCCTTGTCCGCTTTAATTTTTCCATTTTCTATACAACTCATTTTAGATATGGAAACTTTACTTCCGCATAATTCTTTTAACGTTATTCCTTGATATACCCTTGCCCTTTTAATTTTTTCGCCAGTTGATAATATTTCCATTTAAATCCCCCGCCTGAATTAGTTTTTAAGTATTCCTAACTTCCTAAAAATATTAACTCCCTCGTCTAAATACTTAGCCGCTTCTACTTCCTTCTTATTATCTATATAGAACTTTCCTATCATTATTGCTAATTGCCCTGCTTGTTTTTGTGAATTATTCTTCTTAGCTAAATCATAAGTATCAAGTAAAACATATTCAGCTTCCTTAAATAATTCCTTAAGAATATAAATTCTATACCATAGTAAATTTAACTCTATAAGATTTTCTATATCTCCTTCTGTTAGGTAAGAAGTTATTTCTATAAGTACTTCTTCGCATTTTGAAATATCCTTTAACTTAATATAGTTCTCACAAATATTCATTAATGTATTAACTATCTTAGAATCATTTCTTCTTATTCTAATATCCTTAGAAATTTCATAATGCTTGAAGGATTCTTCAATGTTTTCAAATTCATAGAATAATTTCCCCAAATTATTTTCTATTTCAGATATATTATTCAACTCATCTAGCTCTTTATAAACTTCTAAAGTTTTTTGGGAATATTTAATAGCGTTTGCTAAATCACCCTGTCTATTATATTCTTCTGATAATAATAATAATGTTTTAGCATATTCTTCCCTATTTCTCACTTGTTCAAACTTACTCTTTGCTAAAAATGAATAATTCATAGCTCTAGTAACATCTTCTATATTGAAATAAGCTTGTGCCATATAATAATATATTTCACCTAGTAAAAAGTCATCTCCAATATTGTTGTCTAAGTAGACCTTTTCAGCTTGTCTTAAATAACTGCTAGCTGAATGAAATGCTTTTTGTTTTAAAGTTATTTCTCCTAAGTTTAAGAAGGTATTTATTATTTCTTCGTAATTATTGTTTTTAATAAAGATAACATTTGATGATAAGAAAAATTGCTGTGCTAAAGTATATTCGCCTTTAGATTTACATATTTGAGCTCTTAAATATATAATTTTTGCCTTTCTATACTCTAAATTATATTTTTCAACATAATATAAAGCATTTTCTATATATTTTTCTCCAGTAATGTAATCTCCGGATAAAATATATGATTCGGCAATTTGCTCATAGTAAACACTTATCTTTTCAGCTTGTGTTTCTTCCGATTCCATTAAGTACTCAACTGAAGTTTGTAAAGCTCCTGCTAAATATTCAAGTAGATCCATAGAAGGATTAGATCGTCCTGATTCAACCAAGCTGATTTGTCCTGGAGTAATTCTATCCCCAGCTAAATCCTTTAGAGTCATATCTAACTCTTTTCGTCTTCTTTTTATTTTTTCTCCTAATGCAAGAATCTCCATTATTACTCTTCCTTTTCATACCAATATATTAATATTATTAACTTTTCCTATTATTTTAAATTATATCATAATTTAACCAATTTAAATAGTAATTCTCCATATAATAAACCTACTAATTTGCTTTTTTCGTCAAAATTAAATATAAATAATAATATTTTCTTATTTTTTCTTTTTAAATATTATATCATTAAACTAAATAAAAGTACTAATTATTTAAACTTTTTAAATATAATTAATTTAATCATAAAAAAATAGATAAAAATATAATGCTAGTATGATTTTACATTTTCAAATCATACTAGCACTATATTTTATCTCTTATGTCAAAAGGAATAATTCTTAATATATTCAGAATTATTGAGTTTGATTTATATGATGGTATTTTTATCTCATGTATCCCATCATCATATCGCAAGCATCTTCAGCCATATTCACAGCCCTTCTGCTTACTCTTTTTAAGTTTCTTTGAGTTTTTCTATCTAATTGTGGCAACATAATAGCACTTACTGCAACTCCTAACACAGCTCCTGCTACCATTCCTTTAAGCAATCTTAACATAATATCACCTCATAAACATTATTCTAAATTTATTATTTGTATTTTTTAATCTTATATTCATGAAATGATTTTTATAATTATTTTTTATTTTCTTTATTTAAAAGATATTCTGCATAGCTTAAAACGTCTTTTTGTTTTTCTTTTGGAAGTTTTAATAAGACTTCTTTCAGCTTGCATAATATTTCTTCATTTTCTTCATTATTATCTAAAGCTATTTCTTTATTGTCTACTTTTTCTATTGCTTCATCTATGGTTTCTATAATAATTGAATTATCCTTAGGAATAATATTAAATTCCCTATCTTTAGCTATATTTTTAAGTTTTTCTTTAACNAACTAAAGCTTTAGAAACATATCTTTTATTACTTCCTAGGTATTTATAAAACTCATTACTAGATTCTATATTTAAAGCTTCCTTACATTTTTCGTCTGCAATTTCATTATATAAATCTCCAGTATGACTATCTACCTTAACGAAAATCACTTCAATTCCACTATCAATTAAGCTTTTCATCTTATTATGATAGGCTACTGATGATTGGTCTTTTCTTTCCCAAAACCCAGTAGCATGATGAGCTATTCCAGCATAGTCATGGAAAATAACTACTTTTCTTTCATTTTGCCTTAAAGCATATTCTACACCTTTAACTGTAGCCTCTAGCTCTCCAGCAATTTGTCTTATAGCTTTATTTGAATTATCTTCACTTCTACCATTTTCCACATATTCTATTATATTATCTTTCACAGCTACTAAAGCATAAGCATATCTTTCTGTTGATATATTATAACTTCCGTCTACATATATATGTAAGCAATCCATGGGATAACTATCTACACCTTTTTTTAACATGCCATCCCCTTTAGATAAAAATGCCTTAGCTTCATTAATATCTTCGAAGCTTTTATATTTAGCGCCTTTAACACCTTTTATATACCTTTGACATTCTGCCCATGTATCTACTATTAAATTTTCAACTTTTTCATTTGTATTAAAATTAAAGCCTTCCTTAATTGCATAAACTTTTTTTGCCATTTATAATACTCCTTGCCTTCTTTTATAATGACACGATTTCCTCAATAAAGTTGTAAATCTTCTCTACGTTTTTAGCACCTGTGAAGTTTACAACATATTCAATAGAGTTTCTTAATACAAAAACAATATCATTTTTACCTTCCCAGTTTTCTAAGACCACTTGAACTGGTACATCAGATATAATTCTTTCTAGTGCAAAAAATGCAACTGCTATTTCATCTACCTTTCCTATAAAAGGTATTTTATTTGGTATTATATCCGTTGGGAAAGCAATATATGCTATAGCCGCAGAAATAATAACTTTGGTTTTTATAGAAACTCTTTTATCTTTTAATAATCTATATAACAAAGCTGCCATATCTGGAACTATAAATAAATAATCACTATAAGTTTTAATTTTTTTAGGAAGTTTTTCTACTGCAAAATTTCTTCCTCTACTATAATGATCCTCTACCTTTACTATATTTTCCTCAATTAACTCAAAATCTTTTTTTGATTCAGCTTCCTTTTCTTTCTCTTCTTCCAATAATGGATCTTCCTTTATTAATGTACCCTTTAGTGAAAGATTTATATTAGCTACTTCAACATTTAAAAGATTTTGAGCGAAATATATATCTGATATATCTAAATCAACATATGGAACATCCTTTAATAAATACTTAACATTTATTACTACTTTTCCATCCTTATAGCTTATCCCTTTTTCTTCTAGAGATTTTAACGCAAACTTTAATGCAGCCTTTCTTGCTATTGAAAATATCTTCAATTTAGCTACCTTAACGGAGGAAACTTCACCATGTACTATTCCATCTTCCACTCTACTAAGCTTAACACCCACTTCAAAGTTAATTGTTATACCTTTAGTAAAGCTTCCATATAGCCTTATTTCATCATCTATATCTATTTTTTGTAAATTTAAACCCTCTACACTTACAAATTCATTTATCATACTCAATAAATCTAAGCCTGATAAGGCTACTCTAACACTTGAAATATTCATTCATACCTACCTCCCATTAATAAATTAATTATGCATTGATATAAAACTTTAAATCAGATCCTATTATATAAAGAAACTTGTCCTTTATATATACATCTTCTATAATTGCTTCATACTTCTCTAAGTCAATCACAATATCTTTTCCTTTTATACTAAGTTGTTCTTCGCCAATGATTTTAACTACTGATTTTAAAACTATATTGCTGATTCCCTTTAACATACCTAATTTATCTATATTTATGTCTTTAGTACCAATAACTATTTTGTTATCGTAAAAACTCTTTATATAGAGGTTGCCACTAAATTTACTATTTATTTTACTAAATATATTTCCTGAAAAACTTATGCCCTCATTTATTTCTATATGGGTTATCTCTATCCCCTTATCTTTGCTTTTTGAGTTAACTAACTTAGTAATATCCATTGATGATAACACAGTTGAATAAAGCAATTTCATTATCTCTCCTTATATATTACTTCTTAAAATCATTAGTCTAATCAGTCAGCTATTTTATTAAAGTATACACTATTTGCATAAAATTTAAAAGATATCTTTTATTTTAGCATATATTCCAACACTTACATAGGAATAATCTAGGTTATTAAGTGGACTAAATTTTTTAAAATGCTAAAATATTTTTGATAATTAATCTTCTTTATAGGAGGTAATCATGAATAAATTAAAGAAAAATTTAATTTTTATTCCAATAGCAACAGCTATTCTTTCAACATTAGTTTTAATGTATTTAAGTTTTGGGAAAACTGCAAACTACAATAAACAATATTCAATATTTTTACAAGATATAACTGATAATAATATATCTAAGGTAATTATTAATAATAACTCAAAACTTACTGTATTTTTAAAGGATGGTAGTAAATATTCTACTGAAAATCCTAATAGCCCAACATTAAAGGAAGATTTATTAAAAAATAATATAGATATTTCAGATGAAAATATAAGTAGCCCTTCTAAAACTATTACTTCTATGGTTCTTTTAGCTTCGATAATTTCTATTGTTTTTATATCTATGGGAAAAAGAAGTGGCTCTAAAATTACTAACCTAGATATAAAAGATTTTTCTGAAGATAAAAATATATTAAATTTTAATTCAGTTGCTGGAAATGAAGAAGCTAAAGAAAGTCTTATGGACATCGTAGACTTTTTAAAGAACCCTGAAAAATATAAAGAGTATGGAGCTAGAATGCCAAAGGGAGTTATCCTTTATGGTTCTCCTGGTACTGGTAAAACTCTTCTTGCAAAAGCAGTTGCAGGTGAAGCTAAAGTTCCATTTTATGCTTTAAGTGGTTCTGATTTTGTACAAGTATATGTAGGGGTTGGTGCTGCTAGAATAAGAAACCTATTTAAGAAGGCAAAGGCAATGGGAAAAGCTGTTATCTTTATTGATGAAATAGATGCAATAGGTAAAAAAAGAGGCGGTGCTAATTCTTCTAGTGGTAATGATGAAAGAGATCAAACTTTAAATGCTCTATTAACTGAAATGTCAGGCTTTGGTGAACAAGAAGGAATTGTAGTTATTGCTGCTACTAATAGATTGGATACCCTTGATTCAGCTCTTCTTAGACCTGGTAGATTCGATAGACATATAGAGGTTTCATTACCTGATTTATCTGCAAGAGAAAAAATAATATCTCTTCATTTAGAAAATAAGCCTTATACTGAAATAAATATAAAAAATATTGCTAAAAAAACTGCTTATTTCTCAGGTGCAAAACTAGAAAGCTTAATTAATGAAGCTGCAATTATAGCAGCTAAAGAAAATTCTCCTTCATTAACAGAGGAACATATAAATAAAGCTTACTCAATTGTACTTGCAGGCTATGAGAAGAAAGAAAGAGGTCATTATCTAGAAGAAGATAGGCTTTTAACTTCCTATCACGAAGCTGGACATGCTCTTCTTTCTCTTATAAAAACACCTGAAGATAAGGTATCAAAAATCACTATTATTCCTACTACTAATGGTGTTGGTGGATATACTCTAACAATACCTAAAGATAAATCTTATCAAAGATTAGATTATTTAAAAAATAGAATTATGGTTCTACTAGGCGGTAGAGCTGCAGAAGAAATAATCTTTGGAAAAGAAAAAATTTCAACTGGTGCTGAAGGAGACTTAAGTCAAACAACAGAAATGGCTATGTCCATGATTTCCGAATATGGAATGGGAAACACATTAGGATTATTAAAATTATCAAAACTAGGTAATCTTTCAACTTCTTATGGAAATCCTATTGTAGAGGAATGTAGAGAATTAGTTAATTCCTTATACCAAGAAACAATAAATACTCTAAAAGAAAACAGAGATACTTTAGATAAACTAGCTATGAAGCTATTAGAAAAAGAAACAATAGAAGAAAAAGAGATTTACAAAATCATTAATATAGATAATAAGTAATAGATAATAAGTAATAGTTGGAAATTAAGGAATGAAAGAATGAAAGAATTAAGAAATTAAGGAATTATTGACAGTATGTATTAATAATATATAAATAAAATTTAATTAAAAAGGTAATAAACCACTAAAATGTTTATTACCTTTTTTAATTTAACTACAACAACTTTTTATAATAAATATTACTTTAAAGCTTATTAGTTTATATAAATATATTCTATCTATTTCTTTCTAATATTAGCTCCACTGATCTATCTATATATTTCTGAATCTCATCTAAACTTGTAGAATAATTAAATTTACTTTGTTTATTAAATTTAATTACATATTCCTTATCTATATTTCTATTTCTAAAAATAGAAATTAAATTTTGTTCATTTATCCATTTTATAAGTTCATTATTGTCTTTAAAATAGCATGATAGTTTTCCATCATCAAAACACTCATATACAGTTTCATCAATTCTATCTTGGCATATTTTATATCGACTATTATTCATCATTCTATGAGGTAGTAACATAAAATTTCCCTTTGTATAATATATTCTAGCAAAGGGCTCAAATATTTTATTAACACTTAATATTTTAGAATCTTTATTATCAATTAGTTCAATTATTTTTTTAATGCTTTCTTTAGTTTTTCTATATTTCACTCCAGTTACTATATAAATAGCTAAACTATATGGAGTCCAAAAAGAAATTATTGTGTCAGCATAAAGAGCTTCCTTATTTGTTAAGCCTCTATGTTTTTTATAATAAAAAGCATCACAATCATATTCTAATCTATTTTTCTCTCCACCATTTAATGCAGTTAAATATAAGAAATGAACCAGTATATTTCTTATATAATTATCTTCATCAAATTGATTTGTTCCATATTTACTTTCAAAAATTTCTTTTAAAACATTTTCAGATATCATCCATTTACCTCCTCTTATATTTAACATTATTTCCATAATTAAGATTTCTAATCTGTATTATTTATATCTTGTTTTATTAATTCATAATCATTTATTTTTAATTTGTGTCCAACATTATCAAATATTAAATAAGGAATATTTCCTTCTAAACAAAAATTCACAGTATTATATTATCATTGTTCTTAACTAAAATAATATCTTAATAAGACTCTGATTTATCTATATATTATAAAAAATAATTTTGCTTCGCATTATAATACAATTTAATAATAATTCGCATTTTTATTATAGATTATAATTAAATAGTAATATTTTACAAAATATGGTATAATGATACTTATATATACTAATTTTTTAAATTACTCAATAAATTAGAATTTTTAGGAGGATTAAAAATGGAAATTTATAAAAAAGCTTTATATACTATGAATGAATTATTTGCAAAGGATTGTCAATTTTCAATAGCTACTGTGAAGGATAACAAACCATCAGTTAGAGTTGTTGATACTTTTTTTGAAAATAATTCATTTTATGTGGTTACCTACTCAAATTCACAAAAGGTTCGCGAATTAGAGGAAAACAGTCAAGTTTCACTATGTAATGAATTTTATCGATTCAATGGAAATGCTTATAATATTGGTCATCCATTATTAGCAGATAATAGAGAGTTAAGAGAAAAATTAATTAAAGTATTTGAACCTTGGTACTTTGCACATAATAATGAAAATGATGAAAATATGTGTTACATAAAAATTGAACTAAATGACGGATTTTTTTATAAAGACGGACTGGGATATAAAGTAAACTTTCAACTAAAAGAAGCTGAAGAATTTCCATTTAATTTAGATATTGAACCAGTATAATAATTACTAACTTCCAATACTATAGCTTGCCACGGAACAAACAATACTATATCTTTTACAACTCATATCCATGAGTTGTTTCATTCAGTACTAAAGAGTGTGTATATAGTATTGTGGTGACTTGGAGCTTGCGACGGAACAAGCAATACTATATACTTTTTACAACTCATCTAGATGAGTTGTTTCCTTCAGTTCTCAGATGGAACATATACTGTTGTGGTGACTTGGAGCTTGCGACGGAACAAACAACAGTATATGTTCCATCTTTTTAATAGTCTAATTGTTTTCTTCTTATGGTTACTTGTTCCTCTGAAGCACTTTCTAATTTATAAGATATAACTTTTCTTTCAATTTCATTAGTGACCTTATCTGAATTACCAAAAAGATCTCTTGCTGCATTTATTGCATAAGCTAGTATTGTGGCTACCCCTCCACTTCCTAATTCAAAGCCCATACTTTCTGTTTCTGATAATTGACTTTTCATTAACTTATAGATTTCTTTACAGTAAGCCCCTTTAATTGTAATTATATCGTATTTGTAATCCAAAGCCATTAATAACTCTGCTGGATTATAAGCTTCAAAGGCTGGATTTTCTTTTGCTAACGCTAAAAGTTCATCTAATACAGTTCCTGGAGTTTTTTCTAAAGCTTTTGCTAATGCCATTATAACTTTATTTGAATAGTTTTCTATTTTTTTCGTTGTATGTGTGGCTAACAATTGCTGACTTACCCCTGTTTTTTTATAAACCTCATATCTCTTACTATTATTCCTTTGTAAATATAAATCTAAATAATTCATAGTTATACCCCCTTATTTTATTAATAGAATTTATTTGATTACTAAAATATTTTTTATTACTTTTATTATATGCCTATTTCTATAATTCGTATACCTAATTTTAGAAATTATTTGAAAAATTCAAAATAAAAAAAACTCCTTAATAGTATAATCCCCTTATGGTAGACAAATATAAAAAGACCCTTATAATTAGGTTAGATA
>NZ_JABUTB010000015.1:90223-107665 GCF_021443865.1 Clostridium sp. | reverse complement strand
ATAATGAAGAGTCTTTTTTCCTATTGTCTACTTGACAGGGTCAAGTTTATAAGGAGTTTTTAAAGTTCTATTCTATTCTTTAAAAATATTTGATATTTCAGTATATAAAGCTTCCTTATCTTCTGATTGTATCTTATAAACTTTATAATTTGGCCTTCTTATATATCCACTTTTCCAAATTTCAATAAATCCTAACTCTCCATCAGTATTTTCTAATGAAATAAATACTCCTTCTCCACCAGTTGCATCAGCAAAATTAAAAGTTCTTGTATACTTATATTTTTCTAGCAAATTAAATAATTCTTTTCCATTTTTTAATTCTATTTTACTAGTATTAGTACTGCCATAGCTGCTAATAGTTTCATAATTTATATTTTCACCTATTCCTACTGCTTCATATATATCTACTGGTCTTGAAAAATAAACTATAAATGCTATGGAAATTATCAATATACCTATAAAAGTTATTATATTATTTTTTATTCTTCTTATTATATTTTCTTTTTTCTCTTCATCTCTATGAGGGGATTTTACTCTTTTTCTTAATAAAATGTAATTATAGATTATAAATATAATTGTTAAAAATGCTAATCCTATAGAAATTAAATATAAATAGTTACTTATCATTTTTATTTCTCCTAATATATTTATTGATGTTCCTTGGCAGAGAAATCAGTAACATCTACCTTAAAAACAGATACAGCCTTTGCATGCCTGTCTTCAAAAACAAAATCTTTTTCGGCTTGGTGCTTCATAAGTAATGAAAGCGCTACTTTCTTTTCTTCCATATCTTCAACTATTGAAGCAACACCATTACCTATAACACTTTTATAAGCAAATCCATAAAGACAAGGAATTTCTGCTTCAATTAATCTATGTGCACAATCCATTTCAAAGGCTACTTCTGGATTTTCCATTATAGCCTCTAATTTTCTTCCTCTTTTAGCGGAATGAAAATACAAAGTTAACTTATCATCTAAATATGAATATCCAAAATTAAGAGGTAATATGTACAACCCTTCCTTATCCTTCATAGCCAATCTAACAACCTTACAACTGTTTATTATTTCGATTTTGTCTTTAATGTTTTTTACTTCCCTATCTACTCTTCGCATATTTATCCACCTTTCAAGTCTTTTAAATATTATAACTTTATTTACTCTTTTTAACAATAAAGATAATATCTCACTATTAGAATAATACTACAAATATTAAATAAAAATACGGTACAACCTTCTTAGCCATACCGTACTTAAATCCCCTTATTTACCTAACTATTTAATTACTTAATTCTTTACTTATATAATTCTGTCATGCCTTTATTTTTTCATTATTATATTATTTCATTTTTTCATTCCTTAATTATTAACTTCCCTCTTGCCTATCTCTTCACTCTTACTTATTAGTTCTTACTTCTATTAATTATATTCTCTTCAGGATATGGAACAACATAGGCATCTTTAAAACCTTCATTTTGTAATCTAATAACCTCTTCTTCAGCTGTTTCATAATCCCTATAATATCCAATGCAAATCCTCCAACCTTCTCTAGTAGGAGTTTTGGGCTTTTTAATTGGAAGATCAATTAAAACTTTATTAACCATAGTTAAACAAGCTTTTGCTACCATATATCCATATTTAATACTACTAAAGTTCTTTTCTATGTCTTCATTTGATAGGAATTCAGCTTCAATAATAACTGCAGGCATCTTAGTTTGCCTTAAAATAGTGTAACTTGCTTCCTTTATTCCTCTATCCTTTGATTTTAAATTAGCAAGTAATTCATCCTTTAGAAACCTTGCTAATTCTTCTGATTTATGACCCTTTTCAAATATTACAATTTCAGTTCCTGTAACAGAATTATCTACAAAGGAGTTCATATGGAAGCTAACAAAATAATCTGCCTCCCAATTATTTGCTATTTCTACTCTGTCTATGACATCTAAGTATATATCAGATGCTCTTGTAAGCAATACTATTTCGCCGTTTCTTTCTAATAATCTTTTTGCCTCATAAACAGCTTCTAAAGTAATATCAGATTCTCGTCTTCCATTTTTACCTACTGTTCCTGAGTCTTTTCCGCCGTGACCTGCATCTAATACCCATTTTGCCAACTCTTTCCCTCCCATTATTTATATAGTTATAATATAAATATTTCATTACTTATATTCTAGTATATTGGGAATTTCGATAGTTGGTTACAAATTTAATTTTTATCATTAAAATTTCAACAATATGATATGTCTATATATCAATCTTAAAAATTGATTTTTTTATTTATATTATCTAAAAACTCTTCTATTTTATTAGCTTCTCCTAATCCTTGTGCTAAAGTCTTGCTTCCTCCACCTTTTCCATTTATTATAGAAATATTTTCTTTAAGGATTTTACCCATATTAATATTATCTATATTTTTTGAAGCAGAAAGAATAACGTTAGCTTTTTCCTTATTTTTTATTGCAAATAAACAGATAAGATTTTCTTTTTCTGTTATTTTATTAGAAAGTCTTGTAACATACTCTGTGGATTTATTTAAAAATATTTTCTCAATAACAATATATTTATCTAATTCTTTTCCTTCTTTTATAAGCTCTACTTCTTCCTTCTTTAATAACTCTTCTTCTAATATCTTCTTCTCAACTTTTAATTCTTCTAGAGAATTCTTTAAATTCTTTATTCCATTTAAAGCTTCATATTCATTGCTATTTAAATAATTACAAATTTCTCTAAGGAATTTATCTTTAAGTAATGAATCCTTAATAGCTCTTTCTCCCGCTAAGAATTCTATTCTTGTATTTCCCTTGTTTTTCTCAAACTTTTTAATTTTTATCATTCTTAAATCTGATGTTTTACTAGGATGTACTCCACAACAAGCATTAATATCTAAGTCTCCGATTTTAACTACTCTAATATCCTCTTCTGTATTAGGTAAATCCCTTCTTAAATTCATATTATTTAATTCTTCTTCATTAGGAACTAAAAAGCTTATCTTTATTCCCCTATGAATAACTTCGTTAGCTAAGTCTTCTGCCCTTCTAACCATTTCTTCATTAAGTTCACCTATAATATCTACTGTACTTATTTCTTTTCCTAAATGAATACTTACTGTATTGGCATTAAATAATTTAAAAAAGCAACCTGATAAAATATGTTGTCCTAAATGCTGATGCATTCCATCTTCTCTTCTATTCCAATCTATTTTACATAATACATTATCATTAATTTTAAAAGATTCCTTTAATACATGATAAATTAGCTTATTTTCTTCATAGACATCTAAAACTTCATTATCATTTATGTATCCTAAATCACAGCTTTGCCCTCCTCCCCCTGGGAAAAAAGCCGTTTTATCTAAAACAATATGAAATTTCTCATTAATTTCTTTAACTTCTATTACCTTGGCATTAAATTCTTTTATGTATTGATTTTCATAGTATAACTTTTCCAAAGTATCACCTACCTTTTACTTTCTTCTACTATAGTATATATTTCTCTAGATAAACTAGCTATAAGTTCAAAAGCTTCTTCTCCCCAATCAAGTAAGTATCTTTCATTTTCTCCACCCTCTTCATAAGGTTCTGTGCTTAAATCTCCAATATCCTTAGTTAATACAACTAATATATAAGGATCTTCACCATAAATTATCCCTATATCATGATAATATCTATAATAATTCCCAATCTTATGGGCAACTTTATCATAATCTAAATATTTATCTAATCTATCATGATAAGTAGTTTCAGTCATATATTCTATAAGCTGATTATAATAAGGATTATTATCTGGATTTTCATATAGTTTATTTAATAAAATACCAAGTTGCCTTGCTGTTAAATAATTTCCGTATGGAATACTATTATCTTGTGTTATCTCCTTCATATAATCAGTAATATCATTTTTTGCTACTCTTATTAGCATATTTTTAGCTATATTATCAGAATTAACAATAGATAGATAAATAGCTTCGTTAATAGTTAAATTAGGCACCTCTTCTAAATCATATAATAATCCACTGCCTATTTCTCTATCCTCTTCAATAAAATAAAGCAAATCATCTAAGGACTTTTCTCCTCTATTTACCTCATCTAAAATTAACATAGATAAAGGAACTTTATTGGTGCTTGCCGCAACATAATATGTATTTTCATTCAAAGTATACTCTTCATTAGTATTTAAATTTTTAAAATAAATAGCTACATTATCCTTATAATCTCCTAAGACTTCATTTACTTTTCTATCAATTAAATCTATACTATTTTTACTTTCAGATACTTGTTTACGCTTATTATTAGTTGACCCTAAATTCTCTTCATTAGAAATACCTTTTTCCATAATTGAATTATCATTAGCTTTGCATCCTATAAAAATAGTGGTAACAATGCCTAATAATAATATGTATATCTTTTTCATTAGTCCCACCCTTTTCTTTATTTCTATCCAATTATAACATATGCATTGAAGTAGATTTTATTTATTAATACTAAAAAAATAGATAAATACTATATTAATTTCTCTTAGATTCTCTAAGTGAGACTTACATAATACTTATCTATTTATATATTTAACATATTAATTTCTAATTTCACTTTGAATTTTAAAGCACTATTTATAATTTCCTAGAATGCTGGAATTACTGTTCCATCACTATATTTTTCTTCTATAAAATTCTTAACTTTTTCAGAAGTTAAAGCCTTTGTTAAAGCTTGAATCTTTTCACTATTTTCATTTCCTTTTTTAACAGCTAATATATTTCTATAATTTTTAGCTGCTTCTGCATTTGCATCTTCTATTGCTAAAGCTTCTTTAGATGGATTTAATCCTGCTTCAAGTGCATAGTTTCCATTAATAACAGCTAAATCTACTTCTTCTAATACTCTAGGTAATTGTGCTGCTTCTAACTCTTCAAATTTTAAATTCTTAGGATTTTCTGTAATATCCTTAGGAGTAACTAATTCTCCATCATTTAATTTAATTAAACCTGCCTTTTCAATTAATCTTAAAGCTCTAGCTTCATTTGATGGATCATTTGGTATAGCAACTGATGCTCCATCTTTAATATCTTTTAAATCTGTAATAGATTTTGAATAAGCTGCTAATGGTTCTAAGTGGATAGCTGCCGTATAAGTTAAATCTAATCCCTTACTTTCATTAGTTTCATTTAAATAAGCTATGTGTTGGAAGTAGTTTGCATCTAATTCCCCTTCATCTAATGCTGTATTAGGTGTTACATAATCAGTAAACTCTACTATTTTTACTGTATATCCTTCTGCTTCAAGATCTGGTTTAATTTGTTCTACTATTTCCTTATGAGGAACAGGACTAACCCCTATTGTTATTGTTTTATCTTCAGATGCTGAACCCGAGTTATTATCTGCCTTATCTCCACATCCTACTAAGCCTATTGCTAAAGCCCCTGCTAATAAAATTGATAAAATTGATTTTCTTTTCATATTTAAAGCCCCCTTATAATAATTGATAATGCGTAATGCATAATGCATAATTAAATGAAATAATGAAACTTCTCTTTTGCTACCGCAAAATCGAAATGAAAGAATTAAAGAATATTGGTTGAAACTCCTTCGGAGTTTCTTCACTAATTTTTTCATTATTTCATTTTTTAATTTTTTCATTCTCTAATTTTTTAATTCATTAATTTTATTGTGATAATTTTTTATATAAATAATTTCCTAGTGATTGTAGAACTTGTACTATTACTACTAAAATTATTACTGTTACTATCATTATATCTGTTTGATATCTTTGATATCCATATCTTATTGCTAAATCACCAAGTCCACCTGCTCCTACAGTTCCCGCCATAGCTGAATACCCAATTATGCTTATTATTGTTAATGTTAAGCCTGAAATTATTGATGGTACTGCTTCTTTAAGCATAACCTTATATATTATTTGAATATTTGATGCTCCAAATGACTTAGCTGCTTCAATTACTCCTGGATCTACTTCTTTTAAAGCTGATTCTATTATTCTTGCTACAAATGGTGCTGATGCTATAGTAAGTGGAACTATTGCTGCTGTTGTACCTATAGATTTTCCTACTAATAATTTTGTAAATGGCATTATTGCTACCATTAAAATCAAGAATGGAAAACCCCTTAAAATATTAATTATAGTATCTAAAGTTTTATAAACCCCTTTATTTGGCTTTAATCCCTTTGGTGCTGTTACTATTAATGCAATTGCTGGAATAAAACCTAATATTACTGAAAATAATGTTGAGAAAAATACCATTATTATGGTTTTATTAAACCCTTCTATTAATATTTCTGACATTAATTAAGCACCTCCAATACTATATCTCTTTCTTCGAGATAAGCCATAACCTTGTCCTTATCTTCTTCCTCAATATTTATAACTAAATTTCCTAATATATCTTCTCTAAACTTTTCAAGTTTTCCCCAAACAATTGAAAAATCCACATTTAAATCTCTTGCCATTTTGGTTATAAGGGCATTTTCAGAAGATGTACTTGGGAAATATAATTTAATATTAATACCCTTATCAGGTAAAAGATCCTCTTCTTCTCCAAGGAACTTTTTAAGTGATACCCCTGGTCTTAAGAATAGCTCCTCTGAATTCCCTTCTGCTTTTAGAATTCCTCCCTCAATTAATGCAACCTTCTCACAAACTTCTTTTACTACTTCCATTTGATGAGTTACTATAACTATAGTTATACCTAACTCTTTGTTAATCTTATCTAAAAGTGATAATATATCCTTTGTTATCTTAGGATCTAATGCAGAGGTTGCTTCATCACAAAGTAATATTTTAGGTTCTAATGCCAATGCTCTTGCTATGGCTACTCTTTGTTTTTGCCCTCCACTTAAACTAGCTGGCTTTACTTTTGCCTTTTCAGAAAGTCCTACTAATTCTAAAAGTTCATTTACCCTTTCATTTATTCTTTTCTTTCTATAATCTCTGTAGCTAATACCTTTTTTATCGCCTAAATTATTTCTATACTCTTTATACTCTTCTTCAAATCCCCAAACTTCTAATGGTAATGCTACATTATCAAATACAGTTTTTCTGTTTAATAAATTAAAGCCTTGAAATATCATACCTAGCTTTTTTCTAAATTCTCTTAATTCATAGCCTTTTAAATCTTTAACCTCTTTTCCCATAACATTTATTGAACCATCTTCATAACTTTCAAGTCCATTTATACATCTAAGTAAAGTTGATTTCCCTGCTCCACTATGTCCTATTATTCCATATATCTTTCCTTCTTCAATTGATAATGATACATGTTTAATAACTTCTACATCATTAAATTTTTTAGTTAAGTTTCTAATTTCAATCATTTATGTCCCTCCTAAGAACTTATATGATAGGTATGTTTTTATAAAATAATAAAATAATAAAATAATAAACAAAAAACGCACTAGAGAATAAATTCTCAGTGCGTACAAATTCACTTATTGATTTATTCTCTCATCTATCAGCTTAAAAGCTGCAGGATTTAGCACCAAACTTAATATGAGTAATTTAGCCTAATATAATTAAGCCTATCACATCCTATTATAGGTTGCTGGGTTTCACAGGGCCAGTCCCTCCACCACTCTTGATAAGAAACATTAAAAAATGTTTATTAAATTTTATATTAATACTATACTGTTATTAACCAAAATTGTCAATATTTATTACAAAAAAATTTAGAATATTATTACTTCCCTTTTTATATTCATTAGCTCTGCATCTGTATTTTCTTCAACAAAATTTATGATGTTTTCATATGTTGAATCCACTTGTGCAGTTGTTGCACAAATACTTGATATTCCGATAGTAATATAATTATGAATATCCTGATTACCTACTTCATTTACAGATATATTAAATTTATTTTTAAGCTTTTGAGTTATACTTCTAACTACCATTCTTTTCTCTTTTAAAGAATGAACCCATTCAGCCCTTAAATTTATAGTCATAACTAGCACTTTCATAATATCACCCTTTTCTTTATATTATACCCCAAACTTAAAATTAATGCACAACTATAATGCGTAATGCTTAATATCAATGCATAATGCGTAATGCATAATGCATAATTATGGTTAAAACTCCTCCGGAGTTTTTTTAATGAAGAAATTAAAATGTAGAATTAAGGAAACAATTACCCATTATGCATTTTACATTCCATTAAGGCCTCTTTGCTGAAGCAAAATTGGCATGAAAAAATAAAATAATAATTAAAGCAAAAAATAATTGATACCTACATTTTCAGGGGGTTAATACTATATCTAAATCTTTTGGGTATTTCTCCTATAATTAATAAGTTACTTTCCATAAAAACCTCATTTACTCTACCATTATGGTATACTTTATACTAATTATATACTTTCAGTATTCTTATATTAAATATTAAATTAAATATGGAGGTAATATTATGAAAACTCATTTTAGAACAGTAGAAGAAAATGAATATGTCAATTTTAAAAAAGATGTTCAAGAGATTCTTTCAATTTCTGTTATAGAAGAATTTGGAGATAATGATGAAGAGGTTATATCTGATAAAGAAATTGATGAAGTATTATATAACCCAAATGTGGAGGTTTATTATGTTTATATAGATGAAAAGAAGGTTGCTGGAGTTGCACTGAAAATAGATAAAAGTACCCATCATAACTCAATAGACTTATTATATGTTTATCCAGATTGTCATAGTAAGGGAATAGGATATACTGTGTGGAAAGGTATAGAAGAAAAATATCCAGAAACTAAGGTATGGGAATTAGTAACTCCCTATTTCGAAAAAAGAAACATTAACTTCTATGTTAATAAATGCGGCTTTAAAATAGTTGAATTTTTTAATAAATATCATCCTTATCCAGGTTTTAATGATTCAGATAGTGAATTTAAAGAAGATTTCTTTAGATTTGAAAAAGTAATGAAATAATAAAATTGGGGATTTCTTAGACTTATTAAGATCAAATTAAAAGGGGCTGTATCAAAATAAATTTTGATACAGCTCCTTTTATAAATTTCATAATTCAGCTTGCCTGAATTATTACAACAATTACGCATTGTGCATTATGCATTAT
Source organism: Clostridium sp. (assembly GCF_021443865.1). GTDB lineage: Bacteria > Bacillota > Clostridia > Clostridiales > Clostridiaceae > Clostridium. Next base: position 98,607 of record NZ_JABUTB010000015.1, on the reverse strand, counting down.
TAATTATTTAAAGGAAACTCACTACTCACTCTGTTCGTAGGAGTAACTTCCACTAACTAAATCAAAGATTTAGAGTCTCAGTTAAATTCCATTCTCTGTAGAATTCTTCTAAGAAGTCTTCCATAAATTTATGTCTTTTTTCTGCTATTTCTTTTGCTGTAGCTGTATTCATTAAATCCTTTAATTTTAATAGTTTTTCATAAAAATGATTTATTGTATGGTTTTCTGCATTTTTAACTTCTTCTAAGGATTTAAAATCCATAGGCTTTATTGCTGGATCATAAATTGGTCTATTTTTATGTCCTCCATATGCAAAGGTTCTTGCTATTCCAATTGCTCCTATAGCATCTAATCTATCAGCATCTTGAACTACTTTTCCTTCTATTGTATTTTGAGTTGAGTCTACAACTCCTCCTTTATAGGACATAGTTTTTATTATTTTTATTATTTTTTGGAATGAATTCTCATCTACTTCTAAAGACCTTAGAAAATTTTCTGTAACTGTAGTACTATTATCATTTGTATTTGAAAACTTCCAATCATCTATATCATGTAGTAAGGCTGTCATTTCAACAATAAATGTATCTGCATTTTCCTTTTCTGCTATATATTTAGCTAAGTTATATACTCTTTCTATATGGAACCAATCATGTCCACTTCCTTCTCCATATAGTTTGTTTTTAACAAACTCCTTAGTTTTTTCTATAATTAAATTTTTATCCATTACTTATCCTTTCCTCTATAAGAAAATTACTATCTTTTAATATTTAAATTTAATTGTACCCTAAAACTATTATTTTTTCATTTATTATATTTTTAATTTCATTCCATAAATACCTATTTTGAGCAACAAAAAAGTGCCTAATTAATTAGACACCTTTTATAATAGCACTATATTAAAATATATAATTAATATATTTTCGTAATTTGTATTAAATAAAGTTTATACTATTACTTGCTAACTCTCTCCGAACTCTTACTTATTACTTATTAACTATAACCTATTATAAAGCTTAGTTAAATCATAAATTTCTTTTGCTAGTTTATCAGTAAAATCATTTTCTTTTGCTCTCCACATCCAGTTTCCACCTAGAGTTGATGGGAAATTCATTCTAGCTTCTTTTCCTAGACCTAAGAAATCTTGCATAGTTGTAATTGCTAAGTAAGCAGTACTTGCCCATACTCCTCTTATAAACCCTCTAGCTATGCCTTCTTCGTAAGTTAACTTAAGATATTTCTTAGCCTTTTCTATTTCTGCTGTGCTTCCTGTTGAGTTGTACCAGCCACATACTGTATCATTATCATGAGTTCCTGTATAGGCTACACAGTTTAGTGGATAGTTATGTGGTAAATCTCCACTATCTTCTCCACCAAAGGCAAATTCAAGTATCTTCATTCCTGGGAAACCTGTATAATCTCTAAGTTTGATTACTTCTTCTGTCATCATTCCTAAATCTTCTGCAATTATTTGTACATCTCCAAGCTTGTCTTTTATTGCTTTGAAAAGCTTAGTTCCAGGTCCCTTTGTCCACTTACCATTTTCAGCTGTTTTATCTCCATATGGAATTTCCCAATAAGCTTCAAATCCTCTAAAATGATCAATTCTAACTACATCATATATTTTAAAGCTCTCTCTAACTCTTTTTATCCACCATTCATACCCATCTTCTTCTAGGGTTTTCCAATTGTAAATAGGATTTCCCCATAATTGTCCTGTGCATGAGAAGGTGTCAGGAGGGCAACCTGCAACTGTTATTGGTTTCATATCCTTATCTACTTTAAAATATTTAGGATTACTCCAAATATCTGCACTATCTTCAGCCACATATATTGGTATATCCCCTATTATAGCTATTTTATTTTCGTTAGCATATTTCTTTAAGTCATTCCATTGCTTAAAGAAGATATATTGAATAAATATCCAATAATCGATCTCATCTTTTAGTAAGGCCTTATAATGATTCATTGCTTCTTTTTTTCTAAGCCTTATATCATCATCCCAATTATGCCAACTAACTAAATCAAAATGATTTTTAACTGCCATATATAAAGAATAATCTTCTAACCAAAATTTATTTTCTGATATAAATTCTTTTAATTCCTTAGTATACTTTCCTTTTGAATTCTCATAAGCAATTCTAAGAACCTTATTTTTATTTATAAATAACTTTTGATATTCAACTGCATCCTCTTTTGAACCATAATCTAAATTTTCATAGTCAACCTTATTTAATAAGCCTTCTTTTTCTAATATATCGAAATCTATAAAGTATGGATTACCAGCAAAAGCTGAAAAACATTGGTATGGAGAATCTCCATATCCTGTTTGCCCCAGGGGAAGTATCTGCCAATATTTTTGTCCACTTTTTTTTAAGAAATCTATAAATGAAAAGGCTTCCTTCCCAAAAGTACCTATTCCATACTTTCCAGGTAATGATGAAATATGCATTAATATTCCACTACTTCTTTCCATTTTACTACCTCACTTCTACCAAAGTTGTATATTTTTAACACAACACTAGTATAACATTTTTAATAAAAGATTTGCAAAATTCTGTTTAAGGGTATAATCTTAAAATTTATAATAATAATTTTTATTATTCTATCCTAGGGTTTGTTGATTCTCTTTTTATTAATTCTGTATTAAGAATAATGTGTTTATTATCTGTTTTATTCATCATTAAATCTAATAATAAATCCACACTAATTTTAGCCATTTCCACTTTAGGTTGTATAACTGTTGTTATAGTAGGATTATAAAATTCACTTATATCCATACCATCGAATCCTATAATTGAAATATCTTTTCCTACTATTAATCCTTTATCTTTTATAGCCTTAGCACATCCCACAGCCATTATGTCTGATATTGCAAATATAGCTGTAACTTCCTTATGTTCATCTAAAAATTTTGTGGTTTCTTCATAGGCTCCTCTATAATCATAATTACCTAAAATTCTATATTCCCTATTAACTGAAATTCCATTATCAATTAAAGCTTTTAAATATCCAGCTTCTCTTCGATGACTAATTCCAATATCAAATTCATCTCCTAGCATTAAAGCTATATTTTTATGACCACAATCTATTAAATACTTAGTAGCAGAATAAGCTGCTTTTTCATTATCTATTGATACTGATGAAAATTTAGATAACTCTTTTCCATACTTATGATTAATAGATGTTAGCACTATAGGAACATTGATATCTTTAAAGTCATCATTCTTAACGTCTGTAAAGTTTCCTCCAAGACATATAACACCTTGTAGTCTTTTTTCTTTTATTATAGATATTAAATTATTCATTTCATCATCACTTAAATAGTCATGATGCTCTAATATCATTGAATACCCTGCTTTAGATATTCGTTTACTAATTAAATCTAACATTTCTGAGAAGAAAGGATTAAATACCCCTTTTATTAATACCCCAATATTATTTGAATTGTTCTTTTTTAAATTTCTTGCACTATTATTTGGTATATAGTTATTTTCTCTTATAATCTCTAAAACTTTTTCTCTTGTCTGTTCTTTAACGTCTGGATGATTATTAATTACACGTGATACCGTACTAACCCCTACCCCAGCTATATTTGCAATATCTCTTATGTTTATCATAACGCCCTCCAAAATCCGACAAAATATTCGGTACCGTTTCCATTATAAACTATATTTTAACAAAATTTATTCTATTATATTATACTATTCCTTTACTGATCCAGAAACTAATCCACCTGCTATATACTTTTGGAAAAGCATAAATATAATTACAATTGGTGTTGTAGCCATTACTGCCGCTGCTGAATATTGAGTCCAGTTTGCTGCGAATTGATCCTTAATAAATTTTTGTAATCCAGTTACAATAGTTTGTACATCTGCATTCTTTAATATTGCTGAAGTAAACATAAATTCACTATAAGCTCCTATAAAGGCAAATAAGAATATAACTATTAACATATTTCTTAATAAAGGTAGTATTACTGATGTAAATACTTTAAATGTAGATGCTCCGTCAATATACGCTGCTTCAACTAATTCATCTGGAATACCATCTACTGCTCCCTTTAAAAGCCAAATATTATATGCACTACCACCTGCTAATATAAGTATTAATACTATTGGTTTATTAGTTAAGTTATATGTGAAAACTATTCCCATTATTGCTGGTAATGCCATAGCTGCTGGGAACATTTGAAGTATTAGTAAACTCATAAGCCCTTTTTTTCTTCCAAAGAATCTTAGCTTAGAGAAAGCAAAAGCTGCTGGAACTGATAACACTAATTGAAGCACTGCAACACTAGTACAAATAATTAGTGAATTTTTAAGCCATAATAAGAAATTTGTTTTTTGAAATACTTTTATATAATTATCAAGAGTCCATTCTCTTGGAAAGAATGATGTTTGAGTAAAAGAATTTCCCTTTGCCATAGATGCAGAAATTACAGCTACTATAGGAAATAATGTTATTAATACCATTATCCATATAAATATTCTTCCAAACCAAGCTGTTCTTATTTCATCAGGTCTTAGTTTCTTTTTATAAACTACTTTTTCTTTTTTCATTGAAATATTTTTTAAATTTATTTCTGTTTGCATATTACTCAACCTCCTCAAACTGACCAGATGCTTTCATTTGAATAAGTGAAATTGTTGCTATTAATATAAATATTATTATACTAAGTGCAGATGCAATCTCAAATCTACCAAATTGCATTGAAAGTTTGTAATTTACTGATGCTAATATGTCTGTATATCCTGCAAATTGAGTAGTTAATCTTGGAGGGCCTCCTGCTGTAATTAAAAAGGCTGAACCAAAGTTATTAAAATTAAATGCAAAGGATGATATTATAAGTGGATATGCAGTTTTAGCTATTGATGGTATTGTTATATTCATAAATTGTTTCCATTTAGTAGCTCCATCTACCTCTGCTGCTTCATAATATACTTCTGGTATTGCTGCTAAAGAACCTAAGCAAACATTCATCATATAAGGGAATCCAAGCCATATATTAACTATTAGTATACTTATTCTCGCTAAATTAGGATCTGTTAGCCATTTTAAAGGTTCTTGAATTAAATTAATTTGCATTAAGAAATTATTTATTTGTCCATAGCTTCCATTAAATAATCCTTGAAATGATATAATAGCAACTGATGCTGGTAATGCCCAAGGAAGTATTAAAATTCCTTTATAAAATCCTCTTTCTTTAATGTTAGGGTTATTTAAAACTAATGCTATAACTAACCCTAATAAGAAACATCCAAGGGTTGATATTATTGCAAAAATCATCGTCCATCCAAATACAGGTAAAAATGTTTCTTTAAATGGTCCAACCAAAACTTCTATAAAGTTTGATAAACCTACAAAATTAATTTCACCTTTAGAATATTGAGTATAATCAGTAAAAGCATAGAATACTGTTGATATTACTGGAAATAGTGTAAATATGCATATTGAAATAAGTGCTGGAGCTAAGAAATAATAAGCTTTAGGACTTTTACTCTTCATGCCCATTTAAAATCCCCCTTTATCTTTTATAGAGATAGGTATACACCTATCTCTATTTAGCTATATATTATTTAATTTGTTTTATACCTTCTTTAACTTGTTCAACCATGTTCTTACCAGCAGTTGCTGCATCAACTTGTCCAGAAGTTAATAATTTTAAATTGTTACCAGCTGGTTCCCACATAGCTTGTACTTCAACTATGTTTGGCATTGGACTAGCAACTTTAGCTTGTTCCATAAATGCTTTAGTATATTCATTATCAATAGAATAGTCTTTAGCTACTGGAATTCTGCTACCAGTTTTATAAACTATATCTTGTCCCTTATTAACAAACTCTTCCATAAGCTTCCATGCTAAATCTTTATTCTTAGAATTTTCATTAACAAATGAAGTTTGAACACCTAAGAAAGTACTTGGAGCATTTCCATTTAAAGTAGGCATTGGGATAACACCAAAGTTTAACCCTGCTTCTTTAGCACCAGCAACATCCCAAGGACCTGAGAAATAGAATCCAGCCTTACCTGAAGTAAATTCTCCCTTAGCTATATCACCAGTAATATCTGCAGCCATTAATTTATCTTTATTTACTAAATCAGAAATAAATTGAAGTCCTTTTACAGCACCTTCATTACCAAGTCCAATATCACTTGGATCTAATGTACCATTATTGTTCTTATAAACATATCCGCCATTAGCGAAAAGGAATGCAGATGAGAAATAGAAATCATTTATATTATAAACAAATCCAACTTCTTTTGCTTGAGCAACTAACTCTTCCATAGTCTTTGGAACTTCTTTAACTAAATCTTTATTATAGAACATTGATGTTGTTTCTTGAGCAAATGGTATAGCATAAATCTTACCATCTATAGTTACTGCATCAACTAATGCTTTAGAAGTATATTTATCTTCTGATACCATTCCAGCAGGTACTTCTGCTGCAACTCCAGCTTTTTGGAATGTTCCTAAATTATCATGTGGAACTCCTAAAATTATATCTGGTCCGTTGTCACTTTGAGCAGCTTGTATCATTTCTTGGAATTTTCCTTGGTCTTCAACAACGCTAACTTCAACATTATTTTCTTCTCCCCAAGCCTTAGCTACCTTTTCAAATTCTTGAACTTCGTTTGTAGTAAAGTGAGACCAAACAGTTAATGTTTTCTTTTCTTCTGAAGTAGCGCCCCCATCTTCACTCTTACTTCCACAACCAACAAATGCAGTTGTTGTAATTATACCAGCAATTAAAACTGCTAATAATTTTGAACGTTTTACCATAATATATTCCTCCCAAAATCTATTTTTGATCTTTATATTATAAACCCTTTTTAGGTTTATTAACTTATTGATAACATTTTCAGGTAACCTTTCCGGTACCGTTTCCACTTAACCCTATAACCTGCTACTATTTATAGCTTCTTTCCAAAGTAAGAATAGTATTTTGAATTCTAGCGCTTCATTGAAGTTAGAAATATCATAATTGATGATCTTTTTTATTTTATCTATTCTATAAAACAATGTGTTTCTATGAATGTATAATTTTTCAGCAGACTCACTAATCTTAAGTCCTTCTCCAAAAAATACTTCTATAGTCTTAATTAGCTCATTATCTAATTTAGAAAAAATATTATTATATTGCTTATATGCACGAGTTATTTCATCATCACTTGCGTTATTAACCATTTTTTCAAGTAATAAAGAATTTTCTCCGTAAACCTTAGATGCCAATTCATATTTTATGCAAATTCCTATATTTCCTTTTAAGTATTCAAATCTTTCTTTTAATTCTTTATATTCATTTATATTGCAGTAAGTCATATAGACTTTTTTTGTTATATTCTTACTTATTAATTTGAATAACTCATTTATTTTTTCCTTGCTAATTTCATTTTTGCTTATAATTAGAATATATTCATCCTGAGTTACTATAATACTGTCATCTTCTAAAGGATTATTTTTTATTATTTCCAAACCTTTTTTTACTTGTTTTTCATTTAGATAAACAAGTATTAATTTGAAAGGCTTGTACTTAATAACTTCTTTTAAGATATCATCTGAAAATTCTTTTCCTCTTAAAATATCTTGTATAATTTCCTCCTTAGACTTAACTGTATTTCCAAGTTCCTGCTCTAAAAAGCATTTTAATAAGGCTATACAGTTACTATAATTCTCATAAGTTTCTAATGTTAATTCTTCTGTGGGAATATTAATTGGACAACTTATGGTTTTTACATTTACTTGAGAAAGAAAATCTGCTAAGATGGCTCCATCTTTATCGACTAGCTTGAAGGGAATCTGAATTTCTTCACTTATCTTTTTAAAAGAATTTCTTAATCCATACATGAGCTCCCTCCCATATAAATTATTTATTTTTAGAAAACCGGTAACGTTTCCAAAGAACTAAGAAATAAAATGTATAATTATTTTATACATTATCTTTCTATAATCCAATTATATAATTGGAATCGTTTTTATTCAATAGTATATTTGTACAATTCAGGAAAGTTTTTTTGTGTTTTTATCCAAGAATATTTTATTATTACATAAATAATATATATAATACAAAAAATGGGGCTGTTGCCACAGCTCCATTTATATTAATTATTTCATTTTCTTAATAGATTCTTTCATATCATTTATCATAGAAGAAAAACTTTCTTTAAAATCTCCACCTATTTCTTCCACTTTATCTATTAATTCTGATATTTCCTCTGCAATTTCTTCAGTTAATTTACCAGACTTAACATCTTTGTAAAGTTCCTTCATTTTCTTTTCTATATCTTCCATACCCATAATTATAAACCTCCTAACTAATATACTATTATAATTAGCTTTTCATAATAATTTATACTAGTTAGTTATAATTAGTATTATTTTT
>NZ_JABUTB010000015.1:69754-90166 GCF_021443865.1 Clostridium sp. | reverse complement strand
TAATATTATTCCAAATATTATATCTGATGGATAGTGAACAAAAAGATATAATCTTGAGAATGCAATTAATATAGCTAAAAAGTAAAATAAAAAATTCCACTTTTTAAAATAATGACTTAACACAAAAGCTGCTGCAAAGGATGAAGCTGTATGCCCAGATGGAAAAGAAAAAGATTCTGGTGGATTTATTAATAGCCTTATATCTGGATAGCTAAGGAAAGCTCTTGGCCTTTGAACTATATTCTTAATTATCCCCTCTCCAATTAAAGATGTTATTAGTAGTGCTATTAATAAAATTATTCCTATTTTTCTATATTTCTTAATAGCTAATAGTATTAATGCCATTGCTATCCATATAAGCCCTCTATCTCCTAAACTTGTTATAACTACCATAAGTTTATCCATAAATAAATTAGAAAAATTATTTCTAATAAAATTTAGAATACTTATATCTAAATTATTAATTATCTCAACCATACCTGTCCCCTTACTCCCCTATCTATGTATTTATATTTATTTTACAATTATATATTTTTAAATTTTTATCAACAAGTTTTTTTCTATAAAATTATACTCTTCTTATATAAAATTTTATCTTTAAATTTACATACACAATTACTATATGCTAAAAGTACTAAAAAAATTAAAAAGCCATTAGGAGAAAATCTCATAATGGCTTTTAATGTATATTTGAAATGTATATTATTTACTTTTAATTTCTTTATTCATTTCAATTAATTCTATAGCTATATCCTTAATTGTTTCCGCACTCATAAGTTGATCTTCTGCATGCATTATTATTAAAGAAAACTCTAGTTTTTTTCCATTTGCTTCATTTTGAATTAAACCAGAATGGGCATGATGTCCTTCTAGCAAAAATCCCTTAGCTTCATCAACCTTTTTTTCTGCTTCTTCAAAATTTCCTTCTCTAGCTTCCCTTATTGCTTCCATTGCCAAAGATTTAGCCATCCCAACATTGCTTATTATTTCAAAAGCTACTAATTCTAGTTCATCCATTTTATCTTTCTCCTATCTATTACATAGATTTTACGTTTGAATCTAATCCTTCTTCAGCCTTTGCAGCTGCTTTATTAGATGCTATAACGAAAGGTGCATAAATTAATACACTTACTGCTAAACATACAAATCCAACTACAAGACCCATAAATTCTCCACCTGTTCCTACGAAAGGTATAAGTGGTCCTGGAGTAGTCCAAGGAACTGAATATGCAATAGGTGGAATAATCTTCGCTACCATTGCACCATATCCAATAAGAAGATTTACTATTGGAACTATTAAGAAAGGTATAATAAATATTGGGTTTAATACTATTGGTAAACCAAATATTACTGATTCATTAATATTGAATAGTCCAGGTGCTAAAGATAACTTAGCTATATCTTTTTGATCCTTCGCTCTTGAGAAGATAAAGATAGCTATTACTAATCCTAAAGTCATACCTGATCCACCATAGTTAGAGAATCCATCTACTAATTGCCAAGTTGTTGGGAAAGGTGCTCCCCATGCTGTTCCATTAGCTTGTGCATAAGCTAAGTTAGCAGCATTTGCTTCAGCAAACATAGTATCTCTTACTGCTGCAATAGTGTTTGGTCCATGAATACCCATGATCCATAATAAGTTTGATACTAAAGCCATAATTACTACTGATACAATACTATCTCCAAGCTTAGTTAATGGTGCTTGTAATACATTATAAACTATAGTATGAATTCCACCACCATTAGTAACTTTACCTAATATAAAGTTAAGAACTGAGAAACCAACTGTTACTATTATTATTGGTAATAATATCTTAAATGTTCTAGCAACTGCTGGAGGAACTTGTTCAGGCATTTTTATTTCTAGTTTAGGTGTCTTAGAAAGTCTTGATAAAATTTCACCAACTAATAAACCTATTATTAAAGAAACGAATAAACCTTGAGGTCCCATATATTGCATTGTAAGATTTCCATCAACTGCTGCTGGGTACATTATAAAGAATACTGATACCGCTGTTAAACCAGTTAATAAATCATCAGCGCCTAAGGATCTAGCAAGATTCCTTGCGATTAAAAATACTATTAAAATTGCTAAAATGTTTAAAGATCCATTAAGTACTGGTGCAAATATAGCTTGGTAATCTGCTAAGTTAGGTATTAATTCACCTAAATTTAAAAGATTTGCTATAAATCCATCTGGATGAAGTAAAACATTATTTATTAATACCATTAAAGAACCTGCCATTGTTAATGGGAAGGTTAAGATAAATGCGTCCCTAACTGCACAAACATGTCTTTGGGCATTTAATTTTGTTGCAATTGGAACAAGTATTCTTTCCATGCTATTTTCTAATTTTGTCATAAAGCTCATTGTGTTTTCCCCCTTAAAATTTTATATTTATTAATCCTCTTGTTGTTTATTAAACTCCAAGAGTTTTTAATACACCTTCTAATATTGCTTTTCCATTCATAGTTCCATATAATCTCATATCTATAACTTCTACTGGTATTCTACCATTAACTAAAGCATCTACTTGAGGTTTTTGGAACCTTACTTGTGGTCCAAGTAAAACTATATCAACAGTATCAATAACACTTGAACATTCTGATACTGGTAAAGCATCTATGCTTATTTCAATTCCTTTTTCTTTTGCTGCTGCCTTCATTTTATTTACTAATAAACTTGTTGACATTCCTGCTGCACAAACTAATAATATCTTTTTCATAACAATACCCCCTAAATATATATAACTATAGCTCTTCGCCATTAGTTCTTATAACATTTTTGTACCAATAAAAACTTTTCTTTTTTATTCTTCTTAAATCCTTTTCATGATTTTCATCCCTATTTACATATACAAAACCATATCTTTTTTGATATCCATTTAGCCAACTAAGAAGATCTGTAAATGACCAGGTGCAATATCCCAGTAATTCAACTCCATCAGTAATAGCTTCTCTACATGCAAGTATATGGTTTTTGATAAATTCAATTCTATAATCATCATTTATCACATCATTTTCTTCTAGGCTATCAAATTCGCCAAGACCATTTTCTGTCACTAATATAGGTAATCTATATCTGCTATTTATCCTTCTAATTCCTACCCTTAAACCTGTTGGATCTATTTCCCAATCCCAATTTGTTCTTTCTAAATAAGGATTTTTAACTGATTTAAAATTCCCTGGAATTCCATATCCCTTAGAGGTTCCCTTTTTACCTGATGTATTTATTTCCTCAAAATCACTAACCCCATCTAAAGGATTTGATTCTACAGTTTCACTTCTATAATAATTTATTCCTATAAAATCTGGCTTTCCTCTTTCTAATAATTCTAAATCCCCATCTTCTATTTCTGGTGCTATTCCTTGTTTTTCATAAGTGCTTAAGGCAAATGCTGGATAATTACCAAAGCAATATACATCTAACCACCAATGACAATTCATATCTTCTGCATTTTCTCTAGCTAAAACATCTTCAGGTTTACAGGAGTAAGCATAGTTGGGTGTAAAAGCAAAGCTTGGACCAATCATACCATTAGTTACATACTCTCTAAAAGATACTATTGCTTTTGCATTAGCTAAACTAGCTATGTGATTTGCTTTAAGCATCCTTTTTTCATCTTTCACTCCTGGTGGATGAATTCCTATTTTGTAACCTAAGAGCATAAATATATTCTGCTCGTTAAGAGTTACCCAATATTTAACTTTTTTCCCGTACCTTTTGTATAAGGTTATACAGTAATTATTAAAGTCATCTATGATTTCTCTAGATTCCCAACCTCCATAGAGATCTTGAAGATATTGTGGTAAATCCCAATGATATATAGTAATAATAGGCTTAATATCCTTTGCAATAAGTTCATCAATTAATTCATCATAAAATTCCAATCCCTTTTCATTTACTTCTCCTCTACCCTTAGGGTAAATTCTGCTCCAAGCAATTGAAAATCTATATGCTTTAAGGCCCACTTCTTTCATTAAAGCTACATCTTCCTTAAATCTTTTATAATGATCTACTGCAACCTTTCCATTAGTTCCTTTATAGGTAGTTCCAGGAATTTCCGAAAACTTATCCCAAATACTAGGTCCCTTTCCATCTATATCATAAGATCCCTCAACTTGATATGCTGCAGAAGCACTTCCCCATAAGAACCCTTCCTTAAATTTATCAAGTTTATCGTAAATCACCTTTCACTCCTCCAATCCTTCTTGATGTTCTCATTATACATTATCTAATTTCCTTTGTAATCATTTCCAGGTTTAAAAAAACAAGTATATAATTTATATAATTTGTTCCATAAAAATAACAAATTGTTCCTCAAAAAGAATTCAATTTTAGTAAATCATAAATTAAAAAATAATAAGGAAAAGGAGTAGAACCTGTATCTACTCCTTTTTAGTCTTATACAATTTTCTTCCTATGGTCTCTATAATATATAGAGCTGGTATTTGCGTTGTAATATCAAAATCTTCTGTTTTTTCTTGTTGTACATAGTATCCAATATTAACATCAGATATTTTTGATAATGTTGAATCTTCATTATTAGTAATGCTTATTATCTTACTTCCTTTTCTCTTTAGCCTATTTATATGCTCTATTACTGTTGGTGTTTCTCCGGAAACAGAAAATGCAATAGTTATATAATTTTCACTATATTTAAAATTTAATGGATAAAAAGGATCATCTATGTATAAAGCGTTTTTTCCTATAGCTGAAAGATATCTAGCAGCATATTTAGAAAGTATTCCTGAAAATCCTATTCCTACAATAATAATTGTGCTTGCCTTATCTAGTTCACTACAAACTAAATCTATTTTTTCTCTATATTCAGCTCCTTGAGCTTTTTTCAAAAAATCTATTATCATAGAGGTATTATCAGCTAAGTTTTTACCCTCTGATTGTTCTAAATACATTTTAAATTTGACTTTAAATTCTGAAAATCCTTCACAGTCCAACTTTTTACAAAATCTTAATATAGTTGTTGTAGAAACATGTGCTTCATTAGCAAGTTCCCTTATTCTCATATAAATAACCTTTTCACTATTTTTCATAATATAGTTATATAATGATAGTTCTAATTCGTTTAGATTTTGTATTTTATTATAACTAAACATATCCTATCTCCTTTAATTATAGTAATGAATAGTTGTTTTAAAATATTCATTTTAATTTTTTTAAAGCTTAGCTGTTTGCATCACTTCTTAATAAGTATAATTCAAAAAATGGCTGAAATCTATAGTGTAAAGATTTCAGCCTAACTCTTGTTATATTTAAATATGCTCTCCTCTAGTTTTTATTATGTTCTTATACCAATAAAATGAGGCTTTTTTCTTTCTTTTTAAGTTATCCTTATGGTCAACATATATGAATCCATATTGTTTTTTATATCCATTAAGCCAGCTTAATAAATCTATTACAGACCATGCATAATATCCTTTTACATTAATTCCTTCTTTAATTGCATTCTTAACTGCAGATAAATGAGTTTCAATAAATTTTATTCTAGGGATATCAACAATTTCACCTTCAATAATTGGATCTTCATCTCCCAATCCATTTTCTGTGATATATATTTTAATATCACCATATCTTTCTTTTAACATTTTAAGACCATATAAAAATGCTTCAGGTGATATTTCCCATCCCCATTTAGTATACTTTTTATCATTCATCTTTACAGTTCTATAGAAGCCATCAAAGGAAGGATTTCCCGGTGCCCCTGTAGAATTTTCTCTACTTCTTTCAACAATATCATCTACATTATTTTTCATAACTCTTTGAGGTTGATAATAATTTAATCCCATAAAATCATTTTTATCAGCAGCATTTTTTATTATTTCTAACTCTTCATCTGTCCAATCTATATTAATTCCATTTTTAGAAAGATGGTCCACAACATATTTAGGATATTCTCCCTTTAATATTGGATCATAGTACCATTTAAGTTCTAATTCATTTGCATGTTTTGCAGCTATAATATTTTCTTCCTTATCATCTACGCTAAATGCTGGAGAAAATACATGAGTAATTCCAATTTCTCCATATTGTTTTAATGATTTATATAATTCAATAGATTTTGCATGAGCTAAGAATACATTGTGAGTTGCTTGGAAGTATTTATTTACATCCCCAACTATTGCTGGTGGGTGAGCTCCTGCTAAATATCCTAAACTACAAAATACAACTGTTTCATTAAAAGTAATCCAATGCTTAACTCTATCACCAAAAGCCTTATAACATACTTCTGCATAATTAACAAAAGCTTCTACTGTATCTTTATTAAGCCAACCACCCTTTTCTTCTAAAACTTGTGGTAAATCCCAATGATATAATGTTACAAATGGAACTATTCCATACTTTAAACATTCATCAATAATATTATTGTAGAATTCTAATCCTTTAGGATTAACTTCTCCAGTACCATTAGGTATAATTCTTGGCCATGAAATAGAAAATCTATAAGATTCTAATCCCATTTCAGCCATTAATTTTATATCTTCCTTGTATCTATGATAATGATCTACTGCTACATCTCCATTAGTACCTTCAAAAGTTTTTCCAGGTATCTTAGAAAATACATCCCAGTTAGATACACCTTTTCCATCTTCATTCCATGCCCCTTCGACTTGATATGAGGCAGATGCTGCTCCAAATAAAAAATCTTTAGCAAATTTCATTAAATTATCCTCCTATTATAAAAATAAGCTTTTTTCCATACATACTATGCTATTTTACATGCAAAGTATAATAAAGGCTTGTCCCATATTTTGATTTTGTCTTAAATTCATTTTTTAAATGTTTCTCTAAATCTCCAGCTGTTAAATCGGTTTCAGCAGAATATACTATTTTAATTCTGTTTTTATCATCTAAAACAGTTAGTTTAACCTTTTCATCTTGATAATTATCAAAGAACTCTCTTATAAACTTCATTTGAACTCCATTAATTTCTACATTATACATAACAATTTCCTCCTACTTAATTAACTTCTAAATAGCTAAATCAATTTTACATTATTTTTTTAATAAAGACTTATTTTTATAACCTAATAAAACAATTATGATTTTTTTATAATTTGTTTTATTTATGTAACATATTGTTATTATAATAATACCATTTTTTATGAAACTTTTATATATTTAAAATTCAAAACATTTGTACATTTTTTTCATATAAAAATAATGAACTAATAAGAAAATTAAACACCAATCTTATTAGTTCATTATTGATTCCATAAATGCTGGAACTTATATACCCTCATCTATTGAAATCTTCACCATTCTTCTAAGCCCTAGAATTCTTTCGTTAAGAATTCTATAAAAATTATTAGAAATCATTAAATTATTTATCTTCGAATTTAAACCAATTATTTATAACTTCAATAGTTTCAGCACTTGGATAATACATCTTATCCTCTTCTGTATTGCCTACTGCAAAAATAGAAAAACCTAAAAACCATGGCTCTGATTCATAAACTCTTCTATAAGCTTCGAAGCAATTAGCTTGTTCTTGTGTATTTATTTCTTTATCTAAGTATGGATTCCACGGCTCTACAGATGCCTTAATAGTTCTTGGAAATCCTAATTCCCCAAAGAAAATTGGCTTGTCCCACTTATTATGAAAATTTCCAACTTGCTCTTTAATATTTTGCTCCCTATTATATCTTTGTGAAGAACTTAAAGCAGCTACAAGATTATCTACTGTATTAGTATCATTATCAGTTAATTCAAAATAGGATGCAATAGATATAAAATCTACTTTAGAAAATATCTTGTTATTTAACTTTTTCTCATACTTTTCATTTAATTCATCCACTTGATTTTTTAAAGCTTCATCCTTCCAACTAGCTGTTGTCCAAAAACTAGTTCTATAAGTAATCAAGCCTTTATAATATTTCCTAGAAAAATCAATTATTTCACAAAACTCATCTTCCATATTCTCTAAATGAGTAAATCCAGTTGCAATATTTAATGCATCTACTCTATAAGGAATAGCCACTTCATCTATTAATGGTTTAATAACATCCTCCTTCCAATTCAATAAAAATTCTGTTTTATCAATTGGATTAAAATCAGTCTCATACATACTACCATTAGCAATCCATGGATATGGCTCTAAGATAACATTTATTTTTTTACCATTAAGCTCTTTCAGAAGAATTTTTGCTCTTTCCAAACTATTTGCATCTATACTTACATTACTTGAGGTTATATCATCTATATTAATAACAACTGGTAGGTTAATTGTATTTAAGCCTAGAATTTCTATGTCCTCTATAGCCTGTTCAACACTATAATCTGTTGAAAGATTTGCAGATTTTATTTTACTATTAAAGTCATTATTTAAAGTCTTCCCTTCTATGTTGTTTAGGACTTTATTTATAATCCCTCTACTGTTGTAATTAATATTATAAAAATAATATCCAACTGCAATTACTATAATGACTATTCCTACAAAAGTTCTAAATCTTAAATCCTCTTTGTTCTCATCATTATCCTTTAAGTTATTATTCATAACACACCTCGCACTAATTGTAAATATATTACAATTACAATGAATTAATCTTATCATATCTGCAAGGTAAATTCAATTATCTTAATTCTAAATATCCTATTTAATTAAACTTATCATCTTCACGAAAAATTTCTCTGCCTTTTCAAAATCCTTATTATTTGGATGTCCCTTAGTCAGTTTACTAATAATATCAAAAACCTTATTATCTGAAAATTCCTTTGCATCAAAGCTTCCCTTACATGCAAAGCTTCCCTTATTTATTGCTCCTTTTAAAGATAGTTCTTTAATTAATTTGTTATTATAATATTTCATGCCAACTCCACTTGTAGAAAATACAAATGTATTTTTATTCTTTAAATTTAGATTATCAATTATCTTAAACATCTTTGGTGATAAACTTTCCTTATATACTCCTGAACCAAATCCAATTAAATTGTAGCTTTCTAAATTAATATTTTTAACATCTTTTACATTAATTAAATCACAATCAGCTTTTTCTTTAAATATGTGTGCAATTTTTTCAGTATTTTTTCTATACTCGGAGCAATAAATAATTAAGATTTTCATAAATATATTCCCTTCTATACTTTATTATTAAAATACTACTACAAATATCCTTAGCAATATTTTTTCTATATATCTTATTTATTAACCTTTAATATATTCCTTATCTTTTAATAATTTTTCATAAAACTCATTATATACTTTTAGTAGTTGGTTATCTAATTTTGATAATGCTTTATTTATAATTTCTTCTGGAACACCATAAAAACCTTCAGCTATGCTTCCTGTTATTGCAGCAAGAGTATCACTATCACCTCCAAGAGAAATAGCATTTCTTATTGCATCCTCAAAATCTAAACTTTCAAGAAAAGCAATTATAGCTTCAGGAACTGTTTCTTGGCATGTTTCATTAAAATAATAGTTTTCTCGTATTTCAGAAAGTTCTCTACTTAAATTATATCCATATTCACTTTCAATATAACTTTTTATTTCTTCTTTACTTTTTCCACTTCTTGCAAGAAAAATACAAGCAGCTGTGGCCTTTGCACCCCTTATGCCTTCTGGATGATTATGAGTTACAGAAGCACTTATTTCCGCATATTCTTCCACCTTGGAAAGTTCATTAAATGCCCATGCTATTGAAGAAACCCTCATAGCTGAACCATTTCCAAAACTATTATATGGTAATTTACTATCTGAAAATATCCACTGATAAAAACTAATTCCATAACCTGCATTTGGATATAATCTACCGTATTTTTTCATAGCTACAATAAAATCATCTTTGCTTCCACCCTTTATCAAAGCTTCTGCTATAGCAATAGTCATAACAGTATCATCTGTAAAAAAGCATTTATCCTTAAAAAGTGGAAAATCCTTTGTTTTTATATTATTCCATTCATATATAGATCCAACTATATCCCCAATAATGGCCCCAATCATTTATTTTTACCTCCACGTTTTTTATAATCCTCTTCTATTTTGTGCTTCCAATTACTATCTATATTTTTATTAGCTCTAAGTGAACTTACAGTTTCACTTATTACTTTATAATTAAGCGCAGTACCTTCACTATCACAATTATAGTTTGTTGCTCTATCTTCAGATATACCTATGCTTTCTGCTGCTTTAACGGCATCAATATTTGCTCCAAGAAATATAAATTCCCATCCAAATTCCTTCTTTTTATCTTCTATGATTTTCTTTATTTTTTCATAGCTGTAAATTCTACTTGAATTCTCCATACCATCTGTTGTTATTACAAATAAAACCTTGCTAGCTCTTTCCTCTTTTAAAGTATTCCTTTGAACATTTTCTATTTTCTTTATAGTTTTTCCAATAGCATCTAATAAAGCTGTTGTACCTCTAACATAATATTCTCTATCAGTTATAGCAGATATTCCTTTAATATTAATTCTATCATGTAATAACTCGTACTTATCATCAAATAACACAGTAGTTACAATAGCTTCCCCCTCTTCCTTCTTTTGTCTTTCAATCATTGAATTAAAGCCTCCAATAGTATCCTTTTCAAGTCCACACATTGATCCACTTCTGTCTAAAATAAATACTAATTCTACTAAATTGTTTTTCATGCCCTTATCCTCCAATCACTTTTTATGATTTAAGGATAACATTCTATAAATAATCTTTGGTCGCAAAGCAAGCGACAACTGTGCTATAAATGTTGTATTTACACTTATTTCTTATATCTTATGATCCTAGGGTATTTTCATTAAGGGCAAATAAGGCCTCGTTTATTTCAAAAATATTATATTCTTTTCTTTCGATAAAGTATTCAATAATAATATCGAATTTACTGCTATGGGATAAGGCAAAGCCAGCTTTTAGAAGTAAGTCTTTTGTTTCATCTAAATTAAGTTTTAGTGCTATAGCAAAGGCAATTACAGTTGACTTTTTAGGTTTATAATTTTTATCATTTCTAATTTTAGAGAAAAGCCTTCTATCAATATTGGCTCTTTTATAAACTTCTACATCTGTCATGTTTTTTTCATCTATTAATCTTAATAACATTTCTGAAAATGTCTCATCTATATTTTTTACTATATCTTCAAGGTTTCTAATTTTAAATTCTTCTTCACTAGCTATACATTTACTTTCATATATAGCGCTTTCCGCAAATCTTTCTCTAGGATAATAATTTTCTTCTATATAATTATCATCTATATATTGTTTTATTGATGAAAGTAGTTTACTAGATATTTTAAATGTATCTTTATCATATACAACTAAATAAATAGTTACATCATTATTTAATAGAAAATCACTAATGGCAGAAATAGCTACTTTTAAAGCTTTATCCTTTGGATATCCATAGGCTCCCGCAGATATTATTGGGAAAGCAACGCTTTCTAAATTATAGTCTTTAACTAATTGAAGTGAATTCTTATAAGCATTAGTTAATAGCATTTCTTCATTATTGTTTCCGCCCCTCCATATTGGTCCAACAGTATGAATTACATATTTAGCTGGTAACTTATATCCCTTAGTTATTTTTGCTTCTCCTACTTTACAGCCCCCAAGAGTAATACATTCTTTAATAAATTCTGGTCCTGCTGCTGCATGAATTGCTCCATCAACTCCACCACCACCTAGTAATGAAGTATTGGCTGCATTTACAATGGCATCTGCATGAACCTTGGTTATATCATTACGAATTATTTCAAATGGCATATGAATCCCCCTTTAAATAAAAAAACATAGTATTACCTTACTTATAAGATAATTTTACCATAAATTATCTTATAATCTGTAATACTATGGTTTAGATTTATGTTATTATTTATTTAATATTTTTTCAGCAATTTCTATTAATTCATATTCACTTTCAATATCACTCTGATAAGGATATGTTAAACTAATTTTATTAAATTCTTTTCTTATTTTACTTGCCTTGTCTAAGTCTTTTTCAATAATTAAAGAATATACATATTCAGTACGTAAAACAGAAGGAAACTTTTTCATAGCTTTCATAAACTTTTTTTGTCCTTTATCTAATAATAAATCTATTTCTTCTTTACTACTTCCATTTATAGCTTTACAATAAATTTCATCACATATTAAAAGACTTCTATGAAGACCAACTATTGCTGTATCAATATCAAGATATTTTCTAATTAACTTATGTGCATCTTCAAATTTATTCTCATCCATCAAGCGATTACAACTAAAAACAAATATTGTAGCAATAATACTATTCTTCATTTCCTCATCACTTGGAATAATAAATAGTTCCTCTGGCATATCCTTCATACGTACTCCCTTTGATGCTAGTTCATTGATTTTCATCTGTATCCAAAAGGATTTAAGAGCAGAACTGTTTTTTCCTAATGATAATGCATTATCCCCATCATTATTAATTCCACCAAACTTCATTGGAACACCATTCATAATAGCAAAAGCAATTCCTATAATTGAAATCATAAGGAAAAAAAACGAAAGGAATTTTACATCTGACACCAATATATAAAAACTTAAGAATATAAGGGCTGTAATTATATTTAATATTGAACCACCTAAATTATAAAGTTTATAAGGAACTTTTCCATCTATAAGCTCTGGTGGAATCATCAAACACTGTCCTCCTGTTCCTGCTAGTGAAAGTTTTTTAAATTTAAAGCTTCCATTTTCTTTTATTAACATAATATTAAAAACTCTAAATGAAGAAAACTTATACCCACTTATAAGTCCTCCTATTAAATGTCCTGCTTCATGGATAATAATCTGTAGAATTATTGCAATATATATAAGTAATATAATAATAAATGTATTAATAAAAACCTTTAAAGGTGTCTCTCCACCACTATTAGTTGAATCCACATATTTAGCTATGAGAAATCCAGAAACACCTCCAATAATCATAAATAAGATTATTAAAATGACTTTCTGCCACTGGAATTCTCTTTTCTTTTTATTCATATTTCCCCCTATA
The DNA here is from genome assembly GCF_021443865.1 of Clostridium sp. Taxonomy (GTDB): domain Bacteria; phylum Bacillota; class Clostridia; order Clostridiales; family Clostridiaceae; genus Clostridium. The sequence continues at coordinate 77,194 of NZ_JABUTB010000015.1, read as the reverse complement.
AATTCAAATTTTTTTCTGTTTTACACCATACTAAAAAGCATAAACCCAATATAATTAATAGCAAAGTTTGCAAACATATGTATTAACCAAGTAACATATACATTCTTGTACTTTTCATTGAAGTAATTAAAAATTAGTCCTCCAACAAATAACCCAGCTATAGTTAAAATAAATAAACTTATATCAAACCAACCAATCATCATAGCAACATGGTAAAGTGCAAAAGTTAATGAACTAAAAATATATGCAAACCTTCTACTTGCTACTTCTTTTAACTTTAAAAATGCAAAGCCTCTAAAGAAGAATTCTTCTAATAAGGAGTTAACAAAAGAAATATATATAGCAACTAAAACAAAATTATTTTCATTAACACCTATATTTTCTGATAAGGAAGAGGTAACCATTGAAAAATCAAAAAATCTTCCAATAATAAAATAAGCTCCTAATATAAATAGGAATACTGCTATCCCTGCTGAAACAGCAATAATTATTTCTTTTTTACTTTTCACCTTAAATAAAGAGGATAAATTTAAATCTCCACTGTATTTTGCATATAGAATTGGTAGTATAGAAAAAAGTATTATTTTAATAAAAGACTTTATAAGATATTCTGGTTTTATAACTGCATCTACAAATCCCATTATTAAGCAGCTTAATACTACAATTAATATAATAATTTTTTTCTTATTTAACATACATATCCTCCCACCACTTTTTTACCTTATTATACCATTTGTTTTGAAAAACTTATACTGCTTATTACTTATACATTACTTTATATAGCCAAGCTTAATTAGTCTCTCTTTAATTTTTTCATAGCTGGGTAGAATTGCTCACTAGTTAAATAATTATTCCAAGTGCTTCTATCAATAATAGAAATCCAAATTAAATCAATTATTTTCTTATTATTCTCTTCTCTGGAGTTTTATTTTTATTAACTCTTCCTCCAGTAATAACCAAAATTCTTCATTATTTATATAGTTAAAGTATTTTGTAATAAGTATAGTATCTTTTAATAATATTCTTTTAGTTTCCTTATTACTAATTAATACCTTTAATTATATATTATAAAAACCTAGGAAAATTAAAGGTGATAAAAAATACTATTTTTATCACCTTTTAATCTTATATACCTTCTTACTAAAATACCTCTTTCCTTTACTTGGAAGTATTACTACTGTATTGCATCAATATTATCTAAACTTATTACTTTAACATTTTCAATTTATATACCATTGGCTTCATTTTATCCGCTAATTTTTTATATAACTCATTAAAGTTAACTAAATCTTCTTTCATAAATTCTTTTATAACACCTTTTATTTGATACCATCCAGCATCCCATGTATTAATATTATAATTAGGGTTGTCCTCATTAAATAATTTTCTATATTCGAAGCTTTTTTCTACTATTTCCTTTGCTTTATTTAAAACATCAGTGGCCTCTTTCGAAAAATTTATTTTCTTCATTAAAGTAAAGGTATACCTATCCACTCCAAAGCTTCTAATATCATTATAAATATCATCATTGTCGTACTTAACTGCTAACTCTTTCATCTCATCTATACCCATAAAGAAAAATTCATTCTTTATATTATATATTCTATTCTTATACTCTATTTTTCTCAAAGAACTTTGATTTGATGATGTATTAAATATTGAATAAATTATTGCATCATTATTCCATTCCTCATATAATTCATTATCTAAATCAGGCTTAATATATTCATCTTTTTGATTTATCCATGTAATTTCTTTACCAGTTACTAGTTTTCTTGCTGCAAAATTAGAAACCACTTTCATATAATTCTCTTTAGTTACTGATATTCCATGTCCCATTGTTGATGTACTTGAAAGTAAAAATACATCTGATGTATTCTTATAAACATTATTACTTACATTTACATAATATCCTAATGCACCATCTATAATTCTTCCGATACCTTTTTGCTTTACATTTATTGCACTACTCAACTGTGGAGTATCTTCAGTGTTATTACCTATAACATCTTCTTTTATCCAATCCGAAAATGATTTTTCTAAGTCTAAATTGTAAATAATTTTAGTTCCTATACTAATTATTTTCCCATTTATTAAATCTTTTATAGTATGCTTAAACTCAGTAATATTATTTGATTCTCCACTTTTCCAAATGGAAAAACTTATACCCCAAGACTCTTTTACCCCTGAAAAATAGCTTGCTTTAAATAACATTCCACTTTTAAAGCTAAAATTCTTTAAAAATTTTTGTCTAAATACTTTGAAAGAACTTCCTGACATATATATTGGATTAGAATATATACATATATTTATGTTCTTCAAATTATATAATTCTTTAAATTTTAATATTCTATATAAGAACTGAGTTATTAATTGTTGTGAAGATGCTCCCATTTCATCATTTTTCATTAACTCATTGACCTTTGTCTTTGCAACACCCTCTTTATGATCTCCTACCTTTGTACCTGCATTATTTGCTGTTGCATATGGTGGATTAATTAAAAATATTATAGGCTTATTACTTTTTATACTTTTTAATAGTTCTTTAGGTAATTTATATACCTCTTCAAGTAATTCAGCCCCTTGTATTAATTCAATATCATCATTTAAAAAGTCATATTGAAATTTTATTGAATTAATATTATATCTATCTCCTATTCTTAAATCACTTTCATAAATTGTTGAACAATATAATTCCTTAAACTCATAATCTCTAGTTAAATTACCAGTTCCCCATGAACAATCCCAAACAACATATTCCTCTCTCCATTTTTCTCCAAATTCTTTCGATATCATAATATGAGCCTCATCTGCCCATATAGTTGGTGTATAAAATTCTCCCTTGAATCTACGCCTAGTATCCTCTATTAACCTATCAGAAATTTCAGTAAATACATCTTTTTCTCTTGATGTATAACGCTTATCAAAATGCTCTATAAATGCTCTATATGCTCTTCCATCTATTTGTATTTCTCTTTTATTAGATAAAACTAATATATTTCTTTTATTTGGGTGAGGGTAACAATCTTCTGGTGAAACCATTAAACTAATAAAAACATAAACTAAATCATTTGCACTATATTTGTTTACATTAACTATCACTTTACATATAAAATAGTCATAAATTAATGGTATATTATTTTCTGTAATCTTAACAAATCTCTTTATATTCAATGCTAACTCTTTTATCTTATCAGCTACATCTTTAAATGAGAATGTTTTATCTACTCTAAAGATAAATGGATTTATTTCTCTATCTTTTGCTATTTTTAAAACTACTTTAGGATTTTTATTTGCTGCTTCGGATGGTGCAATACTCCAATCAATATCTTCATACAAATATTTCATAATTGTATTTGTATGAATTACAAAACATTCATCTTTATCCCCAACCAATATTATATTTGGTAATATACTATAATGTATATCTGTATTGAATTTCTTTAAATAATATATAACCTGGATAAGAACCTTTGCCTTTTGGATATCTCTACTAAAATCCTCATCATACTTGAACTCCATAATTAATCTTAAAACTTTAGTTGTATTATCATACTGAATATTTGATTCTATATATCCATCACATTCAAAAGGATGTTCTATTATGCTTTTGGGGAAATATGTATTTATCCCCTTTTTATAAACTAATTCAACCTCTTTTTCTATCTTTGAATTAACTATTTCATTATAAAATTTACTAGTCATCATAACTCCCCTAACTAAATATATTTACTATCATTCGAGTTGTTTTATTTATTAACTAATGTTTGTTAGGTTACATTCTTACTGTTGACTAGTTTATTATCTTTAGTTCTCTTTCTTACCATAAAATATATGCATCTATTTTTTTTAAATTCTAAATTTATACAAACAAAAAAGAGTAAAATTTTTCAATTCTACTCTCCAAGCTTCTTCTCTATGTTTTCCTTATATGTAACCCCAAATTTATCTTTCCAAATTTGAGTTCCTGATACTTGTGCTCCTAATATAATAGAAGCTGCCTGACTACTACTTTTAAAAATAGTATCTTTATCAAATATTAGAATATTATTATGTTTTTTTAATATATTTAAATCAATTAATTTATTTTTATATCTCACCCTATCTACTGCAAGTGAATTAACATTTTCTTTTATACATTCAGAACCTTTTTTTACTACATAACCTTCATCGTTTATTATTAGTGTAGCTTTGATTCCTTTATTTTTAATATAATAAACTTCATTTTCGTTTTGTACTAAATCCTTATTTTTAATTTTATTTACTGAAATTGTATTTGGCCTAAAACAGTTAAATTGTACTGTTGGCAATATTATTTTTATTTGTTCTAAGAAATAATCCATATCACTCTGATCAGCTTCTGGTAACGATGTAAGCTTATTACTTTGCTGAATATTCTCAACCTCTACATTTCCATATTCTAGACTTAACTGTATTAACTTTGTTTCTAAATACTTTATATGTGCCTTTGTTAACATCTCATCTTTACCAATAAATGCTATGCACTCATCAAATTCTTTATTAGAATCTACCAAGTGTTTTTTAAGCCTTGCACTAACATCTTCCCCTTCACCAATATAAATTTTTTCACTATAATTACTATTATTAGATGGTGACTTTAAAAAGTACACTCCTGGCCTCTTATATTCATCTCTAGTTTCTAACATATTCTCAAGATGAGAAACTGGAGAATATATTCCCCTACCACTCCAATTTCCTATATCTATAGTCTTTGGACCATAATTACTATCATTAATTAAATACATTACTAATTTCTTGCCCATTCAATACCTCTACTTAACATAATATATTGATTATAGTATAGTCGAACATTTAATATATTATACTCATAAAACTGGGCCCTCAGGGGAAATTCCCCTGGGGCCCAGTTTTTTACCATATTCATTTAACTTACTTCTATTGCATTATCCTTTATTTCTTTAATAACACTTAATAGCTTACTTCTAACATCTATGTTATCTTCAAATAGTTCAACTATATTTCCAACTGTTCTAAATGGATCTTCTGTTAAAACTCTATTATCGTCTATCATTCCATTTTTAACTATATAATCTACTATTAAGCTGATGTAGTGTATTTGGTTTGAGTTTAGGTTTTCATTATTTAAAAACTCTGAAAAGGCTTCATTAGCTGCTTCTCTATCTAAACCTATCAAATTTCTAATAAGTTTTGTTACTGGTGTATCTCCAAATTCTTTTTGGTAATCTGATTGGCTTCCTAGTTCAGTAAACATTATATTTTCTAGATGTTTTATATCTTCTTTAGAAAGTTTCTTATTATTTCTAAGCTTATATATTACCATTTCATCTTTATGTTCATTTAAGTAATGCTCAACCTTTTTTCTATAGTTCTTTAAATCATTAATATTATATATAGAATCATTTTTTTCTTCTGCTATTATTAAATCCTTAAAGTGTGTATAGTAAATTATTTGACTTTGTTTTTCTAAATATTTAAGAAGATCTCTTAATGATTCTCTTACTTCATCAACTTCAAAAATATCTGCACTTTCCCAAAAGCTTTCTGTCATAGCTTTTTCAATAACATATTTCTTTTCTAAAATTTGTGGTATTGTTCCAAGCTTTGATAACTGTTCTGCTGTATTTATAACTGACTTAATTCCTTTAGTAGCATTTTTACCTTGAAGATAAGCAAGTTGTATATTATACATAACTAAATCAAATCTTTTTGCTAGTTCATCATCATTTAATGGAGTTATTAACATTGCAACATAATCTTTTAATTCAATAACTGAACCTGTGTTTAAAGCTTCCCACTCTTTTTTATTTTTATATTTATGAACATACTTTAAGTTCATTTTAACCAAGAAATTTTCTTCATTTAATGATTTTATATTAGTTAAAAGCTCTTCTACTAAACTTTTTCTAAGGTCTATATATTCAGTATCAGAATACTTTAAATCTTGAAGTTCTTTAATTAATTCTACTTTAACATTAAATAATTTTTCTGTTATGGATTCCATTTTTCCACCTTCAAAACCCTTAGGATTTACTCTAAAGAATTCAAAGTTATTACAGAAATCAAATATTAAGAACTTTTCTTTATCTTGTCCTAAGCCTAAAAGGTCTGGGCATAACCTTGTTCCTCTACCTATCATTTGCCAGAACTTTGTTTTACTTCTTACCTTTTTGAAGAAAACAAGATTCAAAATTTCAGGAATATCTATACCAGTATCAAGCATATCAACACTTACTGCTATTTGAGGCATTTTATTTTTATCCGAAAAATCATCTATTAAGGTTTCAACATAATTTGTACTATAGTCTATTACTTTAGCAAAATTGCCACCATATTCAGGATAAATTTTATTAAATCTTTCAACTATAGCCTTTGCATGTCTACTATTTTTAGCAAAAATTATAGTTTTCCCAAGCTTTTCATTACCTTCAACACGTAAGCCTTCACTCATAAGCTTATTTAAAACTAAATCAATAGTATTAGCATTAAATAACCATTCGTTAATAGCTGAATTTCCTATTTCTTTATCTACATTTTCATCATCATCAAAGGTAGCTTCAAACTCTTCTTTTTCTTCTTCAGAAAGCTCATCATATTTTATGCCATCTTCCATAATCTTAGATTTTACTTCTATTGTTGTATAATCTACTAAGAATTTATCTTCCACTGCTTTTTCATATTCATATGCATAAGTTGGTACTCCACTTTCAAGGTCAAATATAGAATAAGTATTCTTATCTATTTCATCTCTTGGTGTAGCTGTAAGCCCTATTAAATAAGCATCAAAATATTCAAATATAGCTTTAAACTTTTTATAAATAGATCTATGACTTTCATCTACAATAATTAAATCAAAATGTCCTGGAGTAAATAATCTATTCCCATTTTTACTCTTAGTTTCATCTATTGAATTCATCATTGTTGGATAGGTTGAAAATATCATTCTTGATTCTTCTGGATTATCTCTATTATCAAGAAGATTACATAATGGTAAATTAGGTAATAACTTAGAAAAATTATTTTTCGCTTGTTTTACAAGAGCTTTTCTATCTGCTAAGAATAATACATTCTTAATCCAATTATGTCTTGAAAGAACATCTACTATTGAAATAGCAGTTCTTGTTTTTCCAGTACCAGTTGCACATACTAAAAGCATTTTTCTTTGTCTTTTTTCAAGTGCTTCACATACATTAATTATTGCTTCCTTTTGATAATATCTATTTGATATTTCATCATTTATATCTATATTCTTTAATGGAATTTTACTATATCTTCTATCTATCATTAATTGAAGCTCAGCCTTTTTATAAAAACCATATATTCTTCTTTCTGAATATTGATTATAATCATCCCATATATAAGTTTCAAATCCATTAGTAATGAAAATTATAGGCCTTTGTCCATATTGCTTTTCTAAGCAATCAGCATATAACTTAGCTT
>NZ_JABUTB010000015.1:63365-65737 GCF_021443865.1 Clostridium sp. | reverse complement strand
AACATCATGCAACACAGCAACTATTTTATGTTCATAGTCCTTAAGAGACATCATTACTCTAATAGGATGAAGAATATATGCCTCTCCACCTTTATCTACCTGTCCTAAATGAGCCTCAGTTGCAATAATAATTGCCTTACTCAACATTAAGTGATTATTATCCTTGACCATACATTCTCCTCCTATAATATTTAATTAAATAATTCTCCATTAAATGCTTTTTGCATTAATGAATTAAAATTATCTTCTAATTCTTTTAAGCTTTTCTCCATTTCAAATTTCAATTTATCGACTTGTTTAACATAACTAACAAACTTTTCTTGCCTTTCTACTGGTGGATATATAATCGGAAACTCTTCAAGATGTTCTTTATTAAGCTGTCTTTTATCGATTCCTCCTACACAAACACTTCTTATATATCCTCTATACTCTTTACTGGTAAGAATATATAAAACAAACTCATTTATTACTTGTTGTTGAAGCCTTATTAGATACACGTGTCCATTAACATTTGCACTATCATCTTCACCTAAAAACATTGCTGCTCTACCTAAGCTACTATTTTCTGTGTTTATTCTACCTGTTTTAGTCATTAATATATCTTTATATTTCAAACTACTTTTTTTCATTTTATTATGTGTATCTTGATCTATATAAGCTACATCATCTAATAATAGTTTATTTTTCCATACATTTTGACTTCTTAAAAACATAATTCCACTTTCAACATAAACCTGCTCTCCACCCTTTGGTGTATTTCCACTCATTATGCTTATTGAAATATCTTTCAATTTTTTAACTTCCCAATTCATTGGATTATTTATAGGGTCACCAAACATCTCGATAAATTTTGATTTAACTAATTCGTCTAAAGCTTCTATTTGTTCTTTTCTTTTCTCTATTAATTCCTGTGATTTATCTAATATATCTATTATTTTTTGTTGTTCTTCTAAAGATGATACAAATATTTCAAAATCCTCTAAATCATTTTTGTTAAATCCTGCTTGTGCAGCTCTTGAACCTACATTTTTTATTCCATTTTGAAAGTATTCACTATTAAAGTAATAATATAAATATCTTTTAAGTAATTTACTTGTATTTGGTATACTCTTAATTATTGCCACATTATATGCTCCAGATAAGCCTGTTAATATTTTTCCTACTGAGGCCCCATATCTTGCAATAAGAACATCATCTTCATCACAAATCTTTAAATTACTTGATAATTTAACATACTCCTCTTCATTTTTTCTTTGAGTAAAATCTCTTATCTGTAGCATTCTAATATAGCCATCTTCAAGTTTATTAATCCATTGTTCCTTAGGAGGTTGACTTCCACCTTGAAAATCACAAACATCAGTTAATCTTAACTTATTCATATTCTACTCCCCAATCATTTCTGCTAAATCTTCTATTCCAGATGTTATTTCCATCTCTAATTCTCTAATTCTTAGCATTATTTCTTGTGGTGAATCATACTTTACTTCTTCATATTCTATTTCTTTATATTTATTAATAGAAAGGTCATATCCATTTTCTCTTATTTCTTCTGCTGGTACAAAAAAACTTTGTTCTGTTCTTTTTCTATCTGCTTCTTTATCTAAATTATTAAATCTTTCAATTATATCTGATATATCATTTTCTTCTATTGGATTTCTCTTATCATCTAAGGAATATCCATCTGCCTTCATATCATAGAACCATACCTTATCTGTTCCACCTGTTCCTGTTTTTGTAAATATCATAATAGCAGTTGATACCCCTGCATACGGCTTAAATACACCACTTGGCATTGATATTATTGCTTCTAGCTTATGGTTATCTACTATTTCTTGTCTTATAGATTTATGTCCACCTGTTGATCCAAATAATACTCCATCTGGAACTATAGATGCACATCTTCCACCTGTTTTTAGTATTCTTAAGAATAATGCTAAGAATAAAAGTTCTGTTTTCTTTGTTTTAGTTATTTTTAAAAGATCTGCTGATACTGCTTCATAGTCTAAGCTTCCCTTAAATGGAGGGTTTGCTAATACTAATGTAAACTTTTCTCTATCTGTATTAACTTCTGCTAATGAATCCTTGTATTCTATATTAGGATTATCAACCCCATGAAGCATCATATTCATAGCACCTATTCTAAGCATAGTTCTATCCATATCAAAGCCATAAAACATAGTATTATTAAAATGCTCTTTTAACCCTTTAACTAAAAATAAATCATTACGATTTTTTCTTAAATATTCTTGTGAAGATACTAAGAATCCAGCACTTCCCATTGCAGGGTCAACAATTATATCTTCTGGTGTTGGCTTCATTAAATTAACCATCATATCAATAATATGTCTTGGTGTTCTAAACTGACCATTAGT